>JAJTFC010000139.1 GCA_021298315.1 Planctomycetaceae bacterium | reverse complement strand
CAACCAATCGTAGTCCGAGTCCCAATTTGTCGATAATTGCAGGTTCTGTCTGACGATTCACGAAGCCGAACCCACAAAGCATCCAGTTTAGCGATCACTATAAGGTTCCAGCATGCTCAAGCCCACTTTGCCGGTTTTTTTGATTGCGTTTGTCACATTTCTCTTATTCGCAAGAACGTCCCATGCTGAGCAATACTTGTTTCTGGTTGGCGTGAGGGACTACTCTCAGACCGGTGAACTGACAGACTTGAAGTTTGCAGAGGACGATGTTCACACGCTTGCTAAACTCTTTTCCGACATGGGCGTCCCAGGCACCAACATTGTGTTGATGACGCAGCGCGTGGCAGCAGCGAAAGCAAGGTTCTCGCCTCGGTCCGAGTTGATCCGAAAGGAATTGGACCTGATTCTCAACTTATTGCGGCCTGAGGATTCCATCATCGTTGGCTTTTCTGGTCATGGTTTGCAATTCAAAGGAGACAACAGCAATTACTATTGCCCAATCGATGCAATACCAGACACCGACCACAAGGATACACTTGTGTCATTGACGGAAGTCTATCGGAAGCTCGAAAAGTGCAGAGCAAACACCAAGTTATTGCTCGTCGATGCCTGTCGCAATGACCCGCTGAGCTCTACAGCAAAAGCGGCTCGACGCATTGAGATCGAGCCAGTCTTTTCTCGACCTGCATCTGTGTTTAATGGAGGGACTGTTGCGATCTTTAGTTGCAGTGAGTCCGAGCAGTCTTTTGAACACCCTGACCTAAAATCAGGACTGTTCTTCTACTTTGTGAACCGAGCGCTGGCCGGTGAAGCAGATACGGACAACGACAATGTTATCGATCTGCCTGAACTTGAAAACTTCACAATCAAGAATGTCCAAAGGTGGGCACAGTCCGCGTTGGGAAAATCGCAAACCCCGGAAAGTCGAGGAACCAGGCGAGGCGCGATGCAGCTGGCTCGCTTTGATCGCAAATTGGTTCCAAAGCTACCCCCGATCAAATTGCCATCCATGGACCGTAAGTCATTGCCCAACGCAATGCCCAATCTTGGAGAAACAAGACAAACGTTGACCAATAGTATCGGAATGAAGTTGGCTCTGATTCCCAAGGGTACCTTTATGATGGGCTCGCCGGAAAGTGAAGACCCTCTAGCTACGAGCGAAAGACCTCTGCATTCGGTGACCATCAGCAAGGATTACTACTTGGGCGCGTATGAAGTCACCCAGGCGCAGTACGAGCGGATCATGGGAAAAAACCCGAGCAGGTTTAAGGGTGTAAACAACCCTGTCGAAAAAGTTTCATATGTAGATGCCATAGCGTTTTGCAAGAAACTATCGGAGCTTCCGGAAGAGAAATCCGCAGGCCGCGTGTACCGTTTACCGACCGAGGCTGAATGGGAGTACACTTGTCGTGCAGGTTCGACGTCTCGCTTTGGATTCGGAGACAGTGAATCACAGCTAGGATCCTACGGCTGGTTCAATGGGAATAGCAATCTAACTACACATCCGGTGGGAGAAAAACTTCCCAATGCTTGGGGACTCTACGACATGCATGGCAACGTCTGGGAGTGGTGCTCTGACTGGTACGGTAAGTATCCTACTGGTGCAGTAACTGATCCAGTTGGTCCAACGAGAGCTACGGACCACGTGATCCGTGGCGGCGGTTTAGGCAACAGTGCCGGGGGGTGCAGGTCGGCGTTCCGGTTCATGTCGCACGCGTCGGGACGCGACAGCATCTACGAGGTCGGCTTTCGCGTTGCCCTGAGTTCCTCTGAAGCATTGAATGCTCGAAACCCGAATAGGGAAGGTAACGTGAAAAATGAGCAAAGCGCAAAGATGCCAGCCCAGTATCCCGGGCAATTAGGGGAGAAATTACCGATGATTACTAACTCCATCGGCATGAAGATGAAGCTGCTGCCAGCGGGTAAGTTCACGATGGGGAGCACTCTATCTCCTAACGAAGTCCATCAGCGGTACCCAGGCGGGACAGAAAGATATTATGAAGGTGAAACGCCGCATCAGGTAACACTAAGCAAATCGTTCTACATGGGCGTCCACGAAGTTACAGTGGGTCAATTTAGCAAGTTCGTTGAGTCGGAGAAATACAAAACGGAGGCAGAAGCTGATGGCAAAGGTGGGTATGGGTACGATCAATCTACTAATGGATTCAGTGAGAATTTTAAGTACACATGGCGGAATCCAGGCTTTGCACAAGACGACAATCATCCTGTGGTGAATGTGTCGTGGAATGACGCGGTCGCCTTCTGCCGTTGGCTCAGTCGCGTGGAGGGACGCGAATACCGACTGCCGACCGAAGCCGAATGGGAGTACAGTTGCCGAGCGGGATCCTCTCGCGAATTTACGTTCGGAGACGACGCGGAGCAATTGGTTGGTTTTGGTAACTTCGCGGACGCATCTCTAAAAACGAAGTTGCCGAACGCGACCACCGTTCGAAACAATGATGGTTCGATATTTACGACTCGAGTGGGAAGTTATCGGTCAAATGAATTTGGTCTGTACGACATGCATGGTAACGTCTTAGAGTGGTGTTCGGACTGGGTTGGTGACTATCCGACTTTGTCGGTGGTGGATCCAGTTGGTCCTGCGACGGGGCAGTACCGCGTGTTCCGTGGCGGCAGTTGGGACTTCATGGCCGTGCTTTGTCGGTCAGCGCGTCGGAGCTGGAACTCGCCGGGTACCCGCAAACCCATCCTCGGCTTCCGCGTTGCCCTGAGCTCGCCCGGAATCCCCAAGTAGGTGGAGCCGAGAGTCAAGGTCTAGTGTGCGGAGCCGATGGACGCAGGCACGGAGCGAGCGAGGCAGAGAAGCGACGGGAGATGCCGCACTCCCGACGGCTCGGCATGCGATGGGAAAACAATGCGAAATTTTGCTAGGTAAGAACAGCTAGTGCGCTTCGAGCGACTTCCCCATAGTGCAAAGGGTTTTCACAAGGAAAATCCCCACTCTTCCTTGCTTTGCTCGAAAACAAGTGGACAGAAGGTTCCAAGTTTCTTTTCGAAAAAATCTAAAATGCCCTGGAAGAAACCTGAAATAGTCGCGTTATCCCATAAAATCTCTGACGACTTTGAATAAACCTAAATCCATGAGCGCTCGAACGATGATTCCTCGTATTCTCGTGATTCTAACTCTTTTGGCTCCAACTCTTGCCGCTGCGCAAGACGACCCAGTCCCCACCTTTGATCCATCCCTGGCCAAACAAGGGGTCGCATTCCTCAAGACCTACTGCCAGAGATGCCACGGTGATGATTTCAGGTATCCAGCCCTAGATGTCTCGAATCGAGCGACCTTGCTCGCTCCGAACGACAAGAACGAAAAGCCATTTCTCGTTCCCAGCAACCTTGCCGAATCTCGGCTCTGGGATGCGGTGGATACCGACTACATGCCGCCTGAACGTCAACATCAACCGACCGCCGAAGAAAAAGAAGCGTTCAAGAAGTGGATCGAAGCCGGAGCGCACTTCCCCCCTGAAGAGCGTCCGCAACGGGAATTTCGTGGAGAAGAATCGATCCTTGCCGCAATCGAACAAGATCTTCGTAATCTCCCAGACGATCAAATCCCACACACTCGCTATTTTTCTTTAGCACATTTATGGAACGACACCACCGGCAAAGAACCGACGACCGAAGAGGATTTGCGACTGACACGTGCTGCACTTTCGAAGCTGGTCAACAGTCTATCGAGCAAGTCTCGTATCGTTGTGCCTCGGGTTGTCGATGGCGAAATCGGAACTGTACTAGCCATCGACATGCGTGACTACGGTTGGAACGATTGGCACTGGAATGAAGTGCTGAAGACGTACTCTTATGGTTTGAAGGTAAGCAGCCAGACAGCCACCAATATCTATCGGCAGACGCAAACGCGTGTGCCGTACCTACGTGCCGATTGGTTTATTGCCAAAGCATCACGTCCACCGTTGTATCACACTCTGCTAAACATCCCGACGAATGCCAAAGCACTCGAAGCAGGTTTGGGCGTGGATATCTATCGAAACTTCGAAAGCGGGAAGCTGTCGCGGTCAGCGTTTCAGAAAAGCGGGGTCTCCCAGCAGAACCGAATGTTGGAACGTCACGATACGACAGGCGGGGGTCGCTACTATTGGAAGAGCTACGACATGCTCCCCGGAACCGCCGCACAAGGCGATTTTACTCGCCGTCCACTCGGGCCGCAGTTCGAGGAACTTGGCAACAAACAACTTGCTCCCTTCAAGCATGATGGGGGAGAGGTTACCTGGTCATTACCCAATGGCCTCCAGGGTTCCATGCTTGTGACGGGTGATGATGCGAGAATCGATGAAGGGCCAATCCAAGTCGTATTTGATCCCAATGCGCACGGCGGTTCGGTAACGATCGTCAACGGCATTAGCTGCATGGGTTGCCATAAACACGGGATGTTTTCCTGGGAAAAGGACGACATTCGACCTCTGTTCGAGAGCCGTCGAGGCCAATCGCTTGCCGACAAGGTACTGGAGCTTTTTCCGGAGAACGCTTCGATGCAGCAACTGGTGCGGAAAGATCAGAAGCTCTTTATGATCGCCTTGGAGGAAGCGATAGGTGCGTTCGTAAAAGTCGGCACCGATGCCGATCGTGCGATCGAAGACTTTCCGGAACCCATCACTCGTGTATCTCGTCGATACCAACTAGACATCACCTTGGAGGATGCATGCCGAGAAACGGGGCTTGCCAAGGACAAACAAGCGTTAACGAGTCCTCGATTGCTACGCGAACTAGGGTTGGCCAACTGGTCGAACCCAAATGGCACAGTTTCCAGAGAAGCTTGGGAAGTGGCCTACGGTCGTTTTGCTCGTGATTTGGAAATCGGAGTACCAATCCGCGTTCGCTGAAAACTTCCGTGTTTTCAGTAAATTCCTTATTGTGATTGGAAAGAACTCCGTATCACCGCCTTTTTCTTCCAAAATGACAGCGAACTTTCTCGTCGGAAACACTTAAGTAAGATGGAGATTTCCTCCCAAATGACAAAACGAAGTTATTCGATTCTTGCATGGCCTGTTGTTGTAGTGCTTTGCTTTTTAGGGTCTCTCCGCAGCGCCCATGGCGATGAGTTACTTGATCAAGGACTCGCCATGATGGCCAAGGAGATCAAGGCGTTTCTTCAGGAAGAAAATCTGCCGAGCAAGGTCATCGTCGGAGATTTTTCTGGGGTTCCTAAACTCAAGACAAGTGGTGGCGTGGAGATCAGCCGCTCGATCAAAAGCCAGCTAGAAGCGGCCGGGTTGACAGTCAATGACGATGCCGACACTCAGATTATGGGGAAATTCAAATTGGTCGAGAAGCGGCAGCATCCACAAGATGAGTTTGACTCTCTTGCCTTGGAGATTCTTGCCCTGGTTCTCGACGGTGATGGCAATGAGCTTGCGGAACTTCCGATCAGTGTATTTGGAAGTGTCGTGTTGCAGATTTCGGGTGTATCGGGTGTGGACATCCCTCCAACGATGCCTGAAAAGCAGCGGCAAGAGAAAATGATCGAGCAGGTCAAAAACCCGCCGACGAGCACCGACCAAGGTAAAACCAAACCGACAGCAACAAGTCCTTTTTCCGTCGAGATTTTGGTCGTCAAAGGAAACCAGCTTGAGAAGCGGCCGGCGACTCTCGACCAGCAGAAGCGTGCGAATGTCGATTTGCATCAGGGGGAGGAGTACGTCGTACGCCTGCACAATACAGCGAACTTCGAAACGGCAGTGACGCTAACCATCGACGGAGTGGACATGTTCGTCGATGCGACTGACGCGCCCCGCAACAGCCGTATCATCGTAGCACCAGGTAAGTATGCAGATGTTCCTGGTTGGTATATCAACAAGACAGACACCAAAGCGTTTCAAATAGGTGGATATGAGCAAAGTGTGGCCAAGCGTCAAGGGAATTCCAATGGAATTGGTACGATCACGGCGGCCTTTCGGGCAAGTTGGGATCCCAATGGACCGCGTCCGGCCGACGAACCCGCAGGTCAACCCAAAGGTGGAAAAGCGACCAAGCAAGGCCGTGATTTAGCAAAGAACTATAAGCTTGTGATTCGCGATTTCGGTGACTTGCGGGCAGTAGTTTCTGTGCGATACGATCGTTGAGTTGATACACTCGCAAAGACCCACTTTTCAAGAATCATCGTAACACTGAGGCTTCCATGAGCAAGAATATTTGGCTGATCGTATTTGCGGTGATGTTCTCGATGTTTCGAGGCGCGATGGCACAAGATCACTACGCCGTGTTGATCGGAGTCGAGACGTACGACACAAGCACGTTCAACAATTTGCAGTTTGCAGGAGATGATGCAGTTGCACTTTCGATGCAACTCGAGCGGCTCGGGTTCAAGACGACGACCATGACCAGCGAATCGGTATCGGCGAGACTTAGGCCAACGACACCCAAGAAAATCACCGATGTCATCGAAGCCATGGGCCGTAGCTGCGCGAAAGACGACACGTTGGTGATCGCCTTATCGGGACACGGTGTCCAGTTTAGCGATGAAGAGCTTTTGCCAACTGGTGTGCGTGAGACCTACTTTTGTCCATCGGATGCGAATCTAGGCGACAAGTCGACTCTTTTGAAAATATCATCGATCGTCGATGCGATGAATCAGACGAAAGCATCTAGGAAGCTACTGCTGGTCGATGCTTGCCAAGAAAATGTTTTGTCTTCGAAGGGGCAAAAAAAGGGCGGCAGAGTCATCGATCTAGGGAGCGTCCATGAGACGCGACGGACCGTTCCAGGTGGAATTGCGATCCTATTTAGTTGTAGTGACAAGCAGTTCAGTTGGGAGCATCCACCGCTTGGCAACAGTGTTTTTACGTACCATGTGATCGAGTATCTACGAGGCAGTGCACAGGCACGCTACTACGATGAAGGAAAAATCGAACTCAATGGTTTGGTGGCGTACGTTGGGAAAAGCACCAATGATTATGTCATCCAGAAACGAATGACCTCGGACGGGCAATTTCCTGTTTTGCGAGGAAATACGACCAATTGGACGCTAGGCAATCCACCCACGAACCCGATGCGAATGACCAATTCGCTGCAGATGGAATTCGCTCTAATTCCAGCTGGAACTTTCCAGATGGGTACTCGGTTGACACCAGAGCAAATCCATCAGCAGTACCCAGACCCAAGCGACATGGTAGAGCATTATCAATATCAGACACAGCATGAGGTTAAGCTCACCAAGCCGTTTTACATAGGGGTGCACGAAGTTGCCGTTGGTCAATTTCGGAAATTCGTCGAAGCGGAGGGCTACAAGACCGATGCCGAACGGGATGGAAAAGGAGGTTACGGCTTCGATACCGAGAAAAATGAGTTTTCGATCGACTCAAAGTACACTTGGCGGAATCCTGGATTAGAGCAAGACGACACGCATCCAGTAGTGAACGTCTCTTGGAACGATGCCGTAGCGTTTTGTCGTTGGTTGAGCCGCGTGGATGGACTCGAATACCGATTGCCGACCGAAGCGGAATGGGAGTACAGTTGCCGAGCGGGATCCTCGCGCGAGTTTACGTTTGGAGACGATGCTGAGCAATTGGCAGGTTTTGGTAACCTCGCAGACGCAGCTTTAAAATCGAAGGTCCCGAACGCGCCCACCATTCGAGGCAATGATGGTTCGATATTTACGTCTCGAGTGGGAAGTTATCGGTCAAACGAATTCGGTCTGTATGACATGCATGGTAATGTCTGGGAGTGGTGTTCGGACTGGTATGGAGTCTATCCGACTTCGTCGGTGGAGGATCCAGTTGGTCCTGCGACGGGCTTGGGTCGCGTGCGCCGGGGCGGCAGTTGGGGCTACGTGGCCAGTTGTCGGTCGGCGTCCCGGCACGCGTTCACGCCGGCTGGCCGCGACTTCCACATCGGCTTCCGCGTTGCCCTGAGTTCCACCGGAATCCCCCAGTCGCCAGAGGCGGACAAGTAGAGCGGAGCGATCGATCGTAGGCACACGAGGTCGCGAATGGGCGGATGCCCCGCGACCGAGCAGTACCGAAGACCGTCGAGTTTGGTCGCGATAACCAGAGGGCATGGCTTCCTCCGCACGAAATTTCTTGGGGAAAAGGTGTTCGTGTGCCGTTTCGAGTGTCCCTACTACCGGTTCATCGCCAGCGACCTGCCACTCTCTCCTTTGCAGTGAGCCTACACCAGCCTGATCGGCTTTCTCTAAGCGCATAGCCTGCTTGCGGGTAGATTCAAGGTGCGCCCTTGTTTCTATCCCAGTTCTCAAGGAAATCCTGCTGATGTCTCGCGTACCGTCATCGAAAACCGCCAAAATCTGGGCCGAACGTATCGCCCAGTGCGAACGCTCCAATGCTCCCGTCGCGCAGTTCTGCCAGTCGATCAACTGCTCGCCGACGTCCTTCTACCAGTGGAAACGTAAACTCGCTGCGAAGCCCCAAACCAGCGCATTTTTTCGTGTTTCTACCTCCGAGCCCACCAAGGACTCGATCGAGATCAGACTCCCCTCGGGAATCTCTATCCTGGTTCCAGTCTCGGCCGTCGAATCCATCTCTGCGATCCTCGAACAGGTAGCCTAAAAGAGATGCTTACTACGAACCCCTCGGTTCCAATCTATCTGCACTCCGAGCCCATCGATATGCGCAAAAGCTTCGATGGGCTCTTTGGGATCATCAAAAGCGACCTCAACCGAGACGTGCGCGACGGAGGGCTATTTATGTTCCTCAACCAGCGACTCAATCGTTTGAAAATCCTCTATTGGGATACCGATGGCATCGCCATCTGGATGAAGCGTCTCGAACAAGGCTGCTTTCAAAGGCCGCTTCGATGCGCCGATGGCAAGCATGTGATCATCACCCATTCGGAGCTCCAATGCATCCTCTCGGGGGTTGATCTATCCTCGGTGCGGAAACGCAAACGCTACGTCCCGCCATCGACAAGCGTCGCTTAGCGATGATGCTCAATTGTTGCAGAAAATATTTTTGATTTTTTTGTCTTGCATTGCCGATCTCCTCTTGCGCTATTTCAGCTTCGCGCTATAGTTTCCGGCATGCAAGACGACAAGAAATTACCCGACGATTTAGGCACCGCTCACGAGGTTATTCTCGTGCAGTCGGACACGTTGGTGAAACAAAAAGAAAAGATCGAAAAGCTCAATACGTCGCTTCAAGAAGCCCTCGCTGAGATCCGCTTTCTTCGCTCTGGCAAGAAGCGAGAGAAGTTCATCAACGCCGATCAATTGCTCTTGGAGTTCCCCGAAGACAAAGAGCTCCAAGCATCGCTCGAAGCCGCTAAGAAAGAAGCCGAGCAAGAGATCGAACAGATCAACTACACTCGGACCAAGAAGTCGAAGCCTCGCAAGGTTGCTCAAGATACCTTCCCAGCTCACTTGCCCCGAGAGATTGTCCAAGTCGACATTCCCGAAGAATTCAAAAAACGAATCAAATCCGGCGAAATGATCGTTATTCGCGAATCGATCCTCGAGTCGCTCAAGTTCGTTCCTCCGAAGCTCGTTGTCGTTGAATACAGAGAACCAGTCCTTG
>JAJTFC010000138.1 GCA_021298315.1 Planctomycetaceae bacterium | reverse complement strand
AGGCTCGAACTCGATCACTGCGATCGCATTTTGAGTTCCATTGGCGACATACAACTCGTCGGGTTCTTTCCCAAAGACCAACGCATTGGGAGAAGCCCCAAAGAGTTCAGAAGGATTCGACTTGGTCCATATCTTCTCGATCACACTCGATGTACCCAAGTCGATGACGCTCAAATAATCGCTTGCAGCATTGGCGCAAACCACGTACTTTCCATCCGGAGATACAACCAAACCCGAAGGGTGCAAGCCGACGAGGATCTCTTGGATGCTACCGGATTGAAGATCGATCATCGACACCGAACCTTCATTGGCGATAAAACGAACCGGATCGACTCGCACAAGAGTCCCTTTACCGGCAGGTCCGACTAAATCATCACCGCTGGGCCTGCGGCCACCCCAATTGCTGACGATCGCCTTGTTGCCCGCAAGCTTCACATCGTAGGGTGCCACACCGACATCAAAGGTTCTTGCGACCTGAGAAGTCTCCAAATTGATCTCGATTAAGCGATTCGAAAGATTGCCGCAAACGAAGAGTCGTTTGCCATCAGGAGTGATCGCAAGTCCACTTGGGATCTCTTGCTTACGCTTGGGTGCATTGGCATCCGGGATCCGAATCACATGCGAAGGTGATACCTTGCCAACCCCATCGACCGAAAAGACTTTGATGGACCCTTGGACATTGCTCAAGTAGATCGAGCGACCGTCGGGCGAAAAGACCAGTCCGGTAAAACTCGCAATCGCCTTGGTATCGGGCTTGAGATTATTGGCCGCCGACTGATCGGCATTGGAGGTGGACTCTTCGCTGGGCAGATCGACTTGTTGCAAGATGCTGTTTGTTTCAGGATCGATCACCACAAGTTTGCTTGTTTTGCCACTGGTCACTGCAATTTTTCCGTCGGGCGAGAGAGCCAGCACTTGAGGTCGCATGCCAGGTAAGTCGAGCCATTTGCCGACTGGGGTCAAACGCTGGTTGACCGGAGTGACGATCGAGTCTTCGATCGATCCGCCGACCCATTGACGGTCGAGATCTTGAACCTCGGTGGACTTTTCCTGCGCAGTTGCGGCATTTCGGACTAAGCAACAGAGCACTAAAACAACAGCGATTCGGATACGAAGATCAAGCATCGAGGACCTCTTGGGGCTATGGGGTTTATAATGCAGGCCAGTACCGCGATGATACGAAACGAAAGCCCCCCGAGGGAATCGGGGGGCTTGTCAAGCTTCAAATCTACCATCCACGCCTAAGACGCAAGTTACGCCTTCTTGCGACGCCACTTGGCAATAACGGTTCCGACTCCCAAGAGCCCGAATACTGCCATGGAGGCTGGCTCGGGGACGACGCCAGTTCCACCGCCGCCACCGTTTTCCGACTTAAGGGTAAAGAAGATATTTAGATCGACAGAGTTGACCAACGGCGCTGGATCGGGGGGGGCCACTGGAGTATTGGGATAAATACCGGAATCGTAATGGTGGTAATAGAGTCGATAAACTCCAGAGCCAATTTCGGTGGTGCCACCTGATGGGCTCAATGAACCCGTACCCGTCGTATTGGCAGCCAGCAGCGTTTCGGTTGCACCTTGAACTTTGACGAAGTTATAAGTCCTAAAATTTTTGTTAGGCAATCCCCGAGTCGTTGGATCGGTATCTTCGATACTCCACGTGTAATTGCCATCTAGAGTGAACTCCCAGAAGCCTTTGTTGTTGACAACGTAGGAGATGACCGCCCCACCTGTGCTGGTTCCACCACCTGAGTAGTAATTCGCGTAGGTAGTAAGTGCAATCCGTGTTCTTCCTGTCGCCCCAACATTTTCTTGTCGGCTTACATCTGTCCGGACGAGAGCTACCCCTCCATCGAGATCCAGATTGACAAAAGCCACCGTTTGGAGAGCCGGTGCAGTGGTGTAGGGTGAAATGGTCCCCCGGTAAAAATCTGAGGTAGAACTGTCTGCGGTACGGATGATGTGCCCCGTGACGTCACTGGGATCACCCCCGGGTAATGCAGGTCCTAGAGCTGTGTAAGCGGGCATAAGCACCGCAGAAATGCTCGCTGCTGATGCGAGCTGGCTGAGCCCAAGAAGAGCAACAGAACAAAAACTCAAAATTCTCAACATTTTCGACTCCTTCCGATTCGCCAATCCGTCCCATAAATCCATATTGGCGAGCGGGTGAAATTCAAAGTTCCCCGGGACATTGCAAAGAACATATTCGGTCGAATGATCTCTGTCAATTACACCTGCTGTCTTATTTGCAACGAAAAATTCGAAAACTCCGATTAAAACTGGGGGGACTGGGTAAAATCCCGCCCCTGGAAAATTCTCGAAAGGGTTTCCCCCAGCCAGTCCAGCTCCTGGGGTGGAGTCGTCACGGCTGGCAAAATCGGAATGACATCCCCAAGAGGCCTTAGCCATAGCCCCCTGGAAATGGCTTGCTCACATATCCGCTTACCCATCCTTTTGTTGCCCTCGAACGGCGATTTGGTCTCTTTGCTAGCGACCAAAACCAAGGCTGCCATCAT
The DNA here is from genome assembly GCA_021298315.1 of Planctomycetaceae bacterium. Classification (GTDB taxonomy): domain Bacteria; phylum Planctomycetota; class Planctomycetia; order Pirellulales; family Pirellulaceae; genus JBKCUI01. The sequence goes on along the minus strand of JAJTFC010000138.1, from coordinate 14,667 downwards.
CCCAAGCCTTCGCACCTGGCCTATGATTGGCGAGTCATCGAGCGGCTCTAAGACCTTTGCAAAGCACTCCGAATTGGCTCGAATCGCCTCCAAACTAAACCTGCCATCACCAAGGTGGCCTTCGAGCAAGTCCAGAACCGCAAGCCCGGCTGCGGCAGCCAGCGGATTGCCCCCATAAGTATGCCCATGGAAAAATGTTTTTGACTCGGTGTAATCGCCGAGAAACGCTTCCCAAATCCTCCTGCTGCTGAGCGTCGCGCTCATCGCAATATAGCCTCCGGTAAGCCCCTTACCGAGGCACAAAAAATCAGGCTCGATCACTCCCCCGGCGGCAATCTCCTCGTGCTCGAAAGCAAACATCCGACCCGTTCGACCCATCCCTACGGCGATCTCATCAAGGATCAAAAGAACGTTGTACTTTTTGCACAATTTGGCCAGCCCCGCCAAAAACCCCTTCGGCTGCATGACAAAGCCCGCCGCTCCCTGGATGCAACTCTCGGCAATCACCGCCGCTATGTTCCGATGGTGCTCGATTAGAATCGCCTCGTAAGCCTCTAGGTAGTGCGCACAAGCCTCACTAGAGCTCATCGCTTGGGGCCTGCGGTAATCGTCTGGACAAGGCCCCCGAAGCACCTCAAACAACAGTGGCGCGAAGGTCTTTTGAAACAAAGAAACTCCGCTGACACTGACCGTTCCGATCGTATCGCCATGGTAAGCGTCCCCGAGTGCCAAAAACTTAGTCCTGCCAGGTTCAGGCCGATCGCACTGACGCCAGTACTGAAACGCCAGCTTCATCGCTACCTCGACAGCACTGGCTCCATCGCCTGCGAAGAACACATGCTCTAACCCTCGACCAGCAATCTGTGTCAATCGCTCGGCCAATCGGATACTCACCGGATGGCTCATCCCCAAATTCGTCACATGGGCAACCTGTCCCAATTGTTCGATCAAAGCCCGATCGATCTGAGCAACTCGGTGACCAAACAAATTGCACCACAGGGAACTTGCTCCATCGAAATACTTCTTGCCATGGATATCGGTAAGCCATGAGCCTTCGGCACGCTCGATGATCAAGCCATCGTATTCAGACATCTGCGAGAAAGCGTGCCAGAGCACCGTGCGGTCTAGTTCGTGCAGTCTTCGAGCTTCGGTTGCATCCATCGATTTGAATTGATCGTCGCTTGGTAGAATCTAGCAATCTTTAAAGTCGACACGCCTGGACGATGCTCGCGGCCGCAGCATGGATCGAATCCCAATCCTGTTTCTCGACGAGCACTGGTGAGCAGAGCGTACCACCGACCCCCACAGCCACTGCGCCAGCAGCAAGATAATCGCCCGCATTCCTCGCATCGATCCCACCTGTGGGCATAAGCTTCAGATAAGGCATCGGAGCCAGAACATCTTTGATGTAGCCGGGCCCAAGCCCCCTTGCTGGAAAGACTTTTACAAAACTCGCTCCGCAATCCCAAGCCGTTGCGATCTCCGTCGGAGTCAAAGCGCCCGCAGCGATCGGAACCTTGGCCTCAACACAGCATCGTATGACCTCCGGTTGCATGATCGGCGTTACTACGAACTGTGCCCCCGCATCAAGCACCATCTTGGCCTCTTCCAGGTTGCGGACCGAACCCATCCCCAAAAAAGCCTGGCCAGTACGAAAACTCGGATGCTCATGGACCAACCGCGAAACCCACAAGGGTGACTTGCGATTCGTAAGCGTAAACTCGATGCATCGAACACCGGCTTCGAGCAAAGTATCAACGATCCTTGGTGCTTGATCCAAGCAATCCAGACGCAGGATCGCCACGAGTCGACTTTCCGATAAGACTTCACTGAACATTTGCTAGCGTTCACCTTTTGTAGGGGCGTTTGACTTACAGTTCTTCGGTTTTTTTGGGTGAATGCTACTCTTCGAGTACGAGTACCATTTCATTGAGTACGAGTACGAGTACGAGTACGAGTACGAAAAGAACCATCAGCACCAATTTTCAGCCACAATGATTCCTAAGGATCCGATTTTACTGATTGTAGCGGTTGTGCCTACCGATAAAACCCATCGGCGATCGATTCGTAGGTCGTCAGCAATTGGTGATCCAAGACTTCCGGGGGGAAAGATGGAATCGACTCTACAGGCACTGCGCGCTGTCGCAGCCTTATCGGCTCTGCTACTGATTCAAACAGGTTGTTGCACGATCGACTTGACCTGTAACTCCGGCGGGTGTGGAAACTCCTGTGGCCCGAGTTTTGCCAAAGATCCGCTGTTCGACGGCACTTTGCGGCATCGGGTCAAAGGAAAGATCCACTCGTGTGCCAACAAAGTCGCTTGCGCAGGTGGATGCGGTGAGATTTATTGGGACGAGTCGATCAACGATCCGGCCGTGTGCGACCGATGCGATGCCTCTGGAAACTGGGTCGGACATCGTGGAGCTTGTAGCCCTTGGTTTGTTCAACTCTCGCAACTTTGGGGTACGCCCTATCGCGCAAGTTGCGCAAGCAGCAGTTGTTCCACCGGCAGTTGTGCGAGCGGAACGTGTGTTGGCCACGGTACACTGCTAAATCACTTGCGAGGACACAGCGATTGTCCTAGTTGCCAGCAGAGCCACGGGTTTGAATACCAAGATGGATCTATCGAAGAAGGCGTGATTCAAACTGGTGAAACGATGCATGAGGGTGCTCCGAGCCATGCGAGTCCGACGCCGGCCAAGCCGCGAGTGATGGAAGGTGACCAGTCCACTGCGCCATCGAATGCTCAGCATCGCATGCGACTGCACCAACGCCAAAGCCAACCCGACCCCAACGGCAAGCTTTCGGCTCAGTTGGTAAACGGGCATAAGCGTTTGGTGTCGAATCCATAACGACACACCGCTCTAACTCGTCGACACCACGTTGGCTCGGAATTGAGCGTACTGAGGCTGAGCTAGATCACTGATCGTTTGGCGGTAGTGCTCACAGGACTCGATGAGTTGCTCTCGCTGAGGCAACTGAAGCACGTAAGCGAGCTTGGACAACTCCAGAGGATCCTTAGGTAGATCATGGAGGAGCTTGGTGTTCATCAACCTTAAACCGCTCTCGACACCTCGCAGGAAGTAATACGCATCGCGCAGGTGCAAGGCTACCTGAGGGGATAGTACGCCGTTTTTTCGCAACGCCTCCAATCGTTCGACGGTTCCCCGAAGCCACGGGTGTTTAGGAGTGTGCAGGTGCTTGGCGTAATAGATGTGAGCGAGCACCTCGACATCGAGGGTTCCACCCCAACCGCGTTTGATATTCTCTGGGCTTGCGGTCGACTCCAAGCTTCTTCGCCATTGGACTAGTTCAAAAGAGTCCTGCTTGCTCCAACTTTGATGGTGCAAAAATTTCTCGATCGCCGACTCCGCTTGAGCCACCCATGGCCCTTGGCCGACGATCCTTGCAGTGTAAAGGTTCATCCGATGCTCGATGGGAATCTCCGTCGAGCCGATCGCAGTAAGCAGTTGATCGACGTTCCATGCAAGAGCAGAACTCCTTTCGCCCTGAAACGACCAGGATTTGAGCTCGAAGAGTCGGCCGAAGCGAGTGACTCGATTGGCCATTTGAATCATCTTTTGTGCGACCTGTTGAAAAAAGACCCCATGACTCGGCTGGGTTGAATCAAAGAGAATGAGCATCGAAATGTCGCTGTGGTAGTTGGGTTCTCGACTCGCGAGTTTTCCGATAAGCATCGTCGCAAATTCGATTGGCTGGCCGTCAGGATGCTTCGGCTCGGCATACTTGGATGCTACGGTTTTGTATGCAGCTTGGGCCAGTTGGCCCAAGCAAACTTCATGGACATCGGCCAACGCGCGATGGATTTCGGTGATGTTTTCCCGGCCCAGGATATCTCGCACGCCGATGGCAAGATGCATGGCGTTTCGAAAAGAGATCACCACAGGCTCGATTTCCTGATTGCCCTTGCATAGTGCTTCGAGCGCAGATTGAAAACCTTGGAAATCGGGAATTCGCTCGAGCATCAGCGAATCGAGCAAATCATCGATCATCCCGGGATTGCTCAAGAGGATCTGAACCAAGTAGGGGCTTGTGCCGCACAGTCGCGTATAGAGTTCCATCAAAAGCTTGTGGCTCGAAAACAACTCCCAAAGAACCCCTTTGCCTCCGAGCGAGCTACCGACGGAGACGAAGTTTCGCAGGGTCAGCTCCGGGCTCGGTGTCTTGGCGATTTGCACCAAAAGAGGCTCGATGATCTTCGAGAAGTGGTAGCGACAGTTGCGAGAAGAGAGGGCTTGAATCTCCTCGCTAGCCAACTGTTGCAACATGCCTAAGGCTTGCTCGGGGGATGCAAAAACAGATAGCCCTTGAGAAGTGGACCGCGACAATCGCGAATCGTTTCCCAAAAGGATCCTTTGGGCAAGATCCGACTCGATCAGAACGGTTTGGAATCGCGACTCAAACCAGTCCTTAGCAAGCCGATAAAAATCGTCGAATGCAGCCAGATCGACGACACCTGAAGTCTCATCGGATTCGAGCCATAGCTCGCGATAAGCTCGAAGCCTTCGCGAGAATTCGCTTTCGGTCGCTTCGTTCTCAGAGCCTGGTGCCTGGGATGCCAACCGGACAACTTGGTCGATCGAAACCAGTGCTGCGATTGCTTGCACGTTTCGCTGGCCATTGCCTATGGACAAATCCTCGATCGATGCCTTGAGGTCTCCCAAAGCAGAACCAAAATAGCCGGACAAATAAGCGACATCGACTTCGGTTCGAAACTGGCACAAGTCGGAATCTCCTCCAATGAATCTTGCGCCCATGAGCATCGGAGCATGAAGGGCCGTCGCTTGCGATGGGAGAGCATCGAGAAAATCCTGCCAGTGCGCAGCCCGTTTGGAAAACATGGGTATCGAATCGATCACAAGCGGCCATCGCAATCGACTTGCACCGACGGTGATCTTATCTATCCACTCACAGAGTCGCTCCGTGTACCTTTGAGCGAACTGCTCCATGGCGGTACGACTAAGAGATCGAACCGCGCGATCGGACTGTCGATAAAGCGCTAAAACGGTCCAATCGCAAGTCGGACTCAAGAGCCGCTGCGAGAAAGCCCCAATCGCAAGGACTGAAAAGTGGAGGTCTGTGAAACCCGCCTGCTGGCCCAACCGATCGCAAACGTGGTAAAGAACTGCCTGCCAATGATAAAACTCACGCAGAATTTCGATCGCATGGGCATCGTCTTGGCAATCCTTCAAGCGATGGGCAAGTTCACTGCGAGATGTCCAAACCTTTGCGTTGGGATTGCTCGCCAGCCAATCTACCTGAGGATAGTCCCGTTCGAGGATTTCGCTGAGCGATGCTAACTGGCTGGGATTCTCTTGCCAGCCTTGCAGGAGTCCCAGTCGATCGGTCGCTCCACTTGCAAACCGCAAGAGCCTTGTAAAGAACAATCCTGGCGATCGGCTCGTGGAAAGGTTTTCGGCGAGGATCTCACGAAGCTTTACCGACGATTTGGCATCCTCTGACAGATCGAGAATTTTCTCGATGCATTCCTGCGGTGATCGAATCTCTTGGCGCTGAGACAAAGTGTGCAGGTCTGGCAACTGGGGTGTAAGCGAAAAAGGTAATCCGGTGCGGGTCGATGCCATGGTTCTCTCCAGGAGGCGAGTCGGACACAGATGCGTACGATTCGTTTACCGCCATGGAGAGGGATCGACGGAAAACAACGAAACCATGCGAGCAGAGGATTCGAGCTTGGGCGCTTTTAGGCCCGGCTACTGGATGTCCTTGGCTTCTTCGTCAGCAAAAAGTTCCTCGGGAAAACTTTCGCCTCTTTGAAGGATCAGAGCACCGTCGGCATCCCGCTGCGTCGCATGCACTCCATGATACCTTGTCAGCTCCAATGTGGCTAGAAAGGTTGCGATCAAAGCGCTTTTGTGCATGCCGGTTTCGAAAAAGTCCTGCAATTCGATGGAATCACCGCCTGCCAATCTGCGGTGAATATTCTGCATATAGACCTGGATCGGGGTGTTGTCGTAAGTAATCTCGTGCGTCGGTGGCTTGAACTTGGACTTGAGAATGCGCCCAAAAGCACTGACCAAATCCCAAACCTCGATTCTCGCGATGGGCAACTCGGCATCTGGGGTCCGACGTTGTGATTCGACCGACTTGAGTCGCCCATAACGCATCTGCCACTGACGACTTTGCTCATCGAGCAAGCTAGCTAGATCTCGAAAGCGTTTGTACTGCAACAAGCGTTCGACAAGGTTCGAATCTTGGTCTTCGGGCTGCTGCGGTTGATCCTCTAGCTCATCGCTCGTAGATTGAGGAAGCACCCGATCGGCTTTGGTCTCCATCAACTGGCTCATCACATCGATGAATTCGCTGACGTTCTCAAGATCCAGCAGTGCGAGGACTTCGATGTACTGGCAATACTGCTGGGCGATACGCGAAAGTTGAATCGACTCGATATCAAGCTCTTCTCGCCGGATCAAATACAGCAGTAGATCCAGCGGCCCGTGATAGCACGGCAAGTCGACATCGAAACTGACCATTTAACGTGTGATCCCCGCCGAGAACTGGAACACTTGGCGAGCGTCGGTATCGGCATAAGCCACTGGGACGGCAAAATCGAAGGCCAAAGGTGCAGGTCCTAATGCGGGTACGGCGATTCGGAAGCCGAGGCCTGGAGCAACCCGAAAATCTTTCCAGTTGATGTTGATGTCCCGCTCGATCGTACCGTAATCGACGAAAGCTACCATGCGCAACATATCGTCGGCGGTGATTGGAAACATGTATTCGAAGGTACCTAGGAACTGAAACCGACCGCCGACTCGTACATCTTGCTCGACGGGCCCTGCACCTCGGAATTGAAAACCGCGGAGGGTTGAAAAACCACCTGCAAAAAAGTTCTCAAAAACGGGTTGATCTGCTCCAGCGAACCCAGTCCGAATCGCTGAGGTAAACGTGTGTCGCCCGCTTCCATCGGCCCGCTCGCGAACCAGAAAATACTTGCTGTAGTTGACTTGCCCACGCGGAAAGTCAAACTCTCCGAAAACCTGATCGTAGATAAGCTCCAGCAGATGTCCTTCGGTGGGTAAAAATGGGCTGTCGCGAGTGTTATGGGCTAATCGGAAACGCGCCGTGTACAGATCGCTGCTGCCGAGCGATCGCTCGAGCTCTTCGACCCCTCGAACCCTTGGATTGAAAACCTTGACATCCTCGCCTCGCAATTCTGTGGATACCGACAAGTCCGGGGTAATGTCATACCCGAGTGCAGCTCGACCACCGAGCCGCTGTTCAGACCAATCGCGAAAGAATCGTGTGAAATAGAAACCGCCTACCGACAAACTAAACGGGGAATAACCAAAAAGATTTGGCTCAGTCCAGTTCATCGTGTAACGCTGCACCTGATTGCCTGGAACAAGTTCGAGCCTGAAATTCTGCCCAGCACCTCGAAACGCTCCGTTAAAAAGATCGCTCGGACGACCAGGAAGCCGAAACAAATCAAAGTTCCGCTCTTCGATAATCAACTGACCGGCAACCCCCAAGTCGCTGTTGACCGAACCTCCAAAGGACACTCGGCCCGTTTGCCCTTCAGTTACATAAACATCGATCGGAGTATTTCTCACTGACGGATCGTAACCGAAGGGAGGAGCACCTGTGACACCCAAACTCGGGTCGATCACCCAAGGTTGGTTTAATGGTGGCATCGGTTGATTCATCGGCCCGGGAATCAAGGGTGGTTGAGCAGGTGCCTGAATGGGCGGTGGAGGATAGAAACCAGGATTGCTCGGCGGGGGAACCGGGGCACCACCAAATTGAGCAAGCACGCTTGCAGCGTGTATGGAAAAGAGGCAAACGCCAAAGACGAGCCTTGCAGCAAGTCCTCGCAGAACTTTTTTCATTTGGGTTTGCATCATAATGTAAGCTCGTTTTTGATCCTTTGCAGACTCCCTAGCCGGATCGCTAAGGTATCGCATTGTTCCCGTTATCTACAGGGCTGACTTCGATCCTGGGAACCTCACCGCGACTCGGATCGGTATTGAAAATCGTCGAGTAAAACAACCTTCGTTTTCCGTTATCCAATTCCCGTTTGTCGATGATCTCTCCGGGTCGCAAATTGCGCAGCGGCTGGAGCACCACATGCCGACGGGTAAAATCCCCCTCGATATGCACTCGAATGTCGCTGGCCCTATACACATCTCCCTCTTTGACTTTGTAGACAATGTCCACCATGTGCTTGTCGGGCTGGTAAACGACTTCCCCCTCGACTTCGCAGAAGATGTGCCCCTGTGCTCCATAAACATCCAAAAGAAACCGTTCATCCTGGAGTTTTTTGTTCAGCAGAAAAGGCTCGTTGGCCATAAGCTTCATGCTGGGCAAGAGCTCTTGGGCATCGTATCGCTCCGTGCCAGCGATGGTCACCGACGCAACATGGTATCGCTCCCCTTCGTAGATCACGAAAGCCACGTCGACGAAATCACCGTCGAGGTTGTAGCTCTTTTGGTAATCCACCTTGGCATCGAAATATCCTAGCGATCGATAGTATCCAAGCAGATTCTCGCGATCCTCTTCTAGCTTTAAATCCGAGCAGATATTGCCGACGTATTTCGTCAGGCCACTGCGAGCGTCCCTGCTCTTGATCCGAGCTTTTAAAAGATCGCTACTAAACTCGCTGTTGCCAACGAGCTCGATCGAGTTGATCCTTTCAACAGGGCCTTCGTTGATCAAAAAATGAACATCCCGATCGCCGGTTCTAAGCCCCTTGACGACTTGGATGTCAACCTGATTCATCCCTTTATCTTTGTAGAGCTCAATCAGCCGACCTTTTGCCGAGTTGACACTGATCGGATCCAAAGCATCGCCTTTGGTCAGCATCGCATGCTTTCTCAAAGGCCCTTCATTCATACGCTCGTTGCCCAAAAACTCAACCGAGCGAATGATAGGCCGCTCGGAAATGATCAATCGCAGCCTAACCCCCTCAGGAGTCTCATCGACGTAGGAGTCAATCTTGCGAAAAAGATTCGTTCGGTACAAAGCCCCCATATCACGATTGAAAGTCTCCTTGTCGAAAGGACGATCTTCGCGAGACTGCATTTGGGACAGAACGAAACTGTCGGAGACCGTCTGATTTCCTTCGATAATCAAAGCGACGATCGTTTTACCGTTGTGCACTTCCCGATCAGCGATCCCACCGGCTTGGTAAAGCCGCTCGCGAAACGTCGGCTCACTAAATGCTGGCATCCCACCCGAAGAACCACCACCGGGGGCCTGCCCCAAGGAGATACTGGCCGTAGCAACCCACAGACTGCAAGCTATCCAACGGATTGAGAGCCCAAGGTTTAGCGGTTGCCGGAGGCAGATTGCGAAAGGCATTTCCTTTGGATTCCTGGGCAAACGAAGGCAAGTGGATGAAAAAAAGCGGTCCCCGGTTGGGTAGATATCAGATTCGGCGGGACTACATCAAGGTCGAAACCTCGATCGCCCCACAGGTTGCCTTGACAACCCCAACGCAATCCGATAATTTTTTATCTCGAATCGCCGGAGAGACACTCGAAAACCCAATTCGATGTTTTTCTACGAGCCGAACCACAATCCCGTCGACGAGACCTTTAAGTTAGAGGGGATCTCTTTGAATCAAATCAAGAGCGTTTGCTCTGACGTTGAAACCAAGAGCGTGGGAAAAATGACGGGGGATTAGCTCAGTTGGGAGAGCGTTTGCATGGCATGCAAAAGGTCATCGGTTCAAGTCCGTTATCCTCCACTTTCGTGCTAAAAATCGCCGCTTGCTCAGCGGAGATTTTTGTTTAAATTTCGGACGCATGGCCACGGCGTAGTTATTGGATGTAGCCATTGGACGCAAAAATAGGGTGTAGTGATGAGGACCCTCGGCGAGATTCTCTTGACACTCGACAAAATCGCCCCCCTGGCATTGGCCGAATCCTGGGATAACGTCGGGCTTCTGGCTGGCGATCCGGCTCTAGGAATCGGAAAACTCCTGACTTGCCTGACTCTCACCGAAGGCGTCTTGCAAGAGGCCATCGACTCCAAAGCGAACTTGATCGTCTCGCACCATCCGATCCCATTTAAGCCGATCGATCGGATTACGACCAAAACCACAACAGGCAAAGTCTTGTGGAAAGCCATCCAGCATTCGATCGCAATCTATTCCCCCCATACTGCGTGGGATAACGCGCCGGAGGGTATCAACCGACAGCTTGCTAAGATCCTGAGGCTTGGCAACCTGCGATGCCTCCAACCCTCTCCAAAGCCCGATCTTGCCGCTAGGGAATTAGGAACTGGAATCGTTGGTGAATTGAACAAACCGACCAAACTCTCTGCGGTTTGGTCGCTGCTCAAAGATGCGGTCCCTGAGATTCAAGCTCGAAGCACTGCACAAGGAGATCCTGAAGTATCGCGTCTGGGCATCGTTTGCGGATCGGGTGCCAGTTTGCTCCATCTTGCACAGAAAAACCACTGCGATGCTTTTCTGACTGGCGAAGCGACTTATCATCAAGTCCTCGAGGCACAAGCCACTGGCGTGTCGATGCTGCTCATGGGCCACTTCGCCAGCGAACGCTTTGCCATGAAAACACTCGCTCGTCTGTTGCAAGAACACTTGCCAGAAGTTCAGTGCCTATCGAGTCAGTGGAGCACTCGGAATTTTGAATCTGTCCTCCAACGCCCGGTACGCTCCGCGTTTTCGACGCTCCACGAACCCTACGAAGATCAATCTAACGACAATGATCCAATCAACGACAATCTAACCGATCAATTTCGTGAGCACTCTGCCCTCGTCGCTCGGGCCGATGAGCCGATTGAACAAACCTTGGTACTCGTACCCAAATCGATAAGGATCTAATCCTAACAAGTGCAAGATCGTCGCTTGCAAATCCTTGGGACTAACCGGATCTTCTGCGACGTAATAGCCTATCTCATCGCTTTGACCATAAGACAAACCACCGCGTATCCCGCCACCGGCAAGCATCATCGAATACGCATAGGGATGATGATCTCGACCAAAGAACCCCTTCGTCGGGGTGTCACGCACATTGTTCTGCGACATCGGGGTCCGTCCAAACTCTCCCCCAAGAACTACCAAAGTACTCTCCAGAAGCCCTCGCTGCTTAAGATCGCTCAGCAGGCCACTGACCGCTTTATCAAGCTGCTGGCACTTGATCGGTAACGTCTCGTCGATCGACTCCCCAGGCGATGATCCATGATGATCCCAACCCCAGTCGAACAACTGCACAAACCGGACTCCCGATTCGACCAACCTCCGAGCCAATAGACAATTGTTGGCCAGCGTAGGATCATCTCCCTTATAAAACACACGAGGATCGGTCTCCGACTCTGCCTTGGATACAAATCCCGGCTTGGCTCCATACATGTCCAGCGTCGATTGCGTCTCACTTGCAAGATCCATCACCTCTGGCACCGAGACTTGCATTCGATAAGCCAACTCGAACTGCTCGATACGAGTGAGTGTCTCAGGATCCCCTAACCTTTGGTGATGCGATTGATTCAGATCCTTAAGCGTGTTGAGCACCTCGCGTCTCAAGCCGCGATCGACCCCCTTGGGATTCGACAAGTAAAAAACCGGGTCGCCACTGGCGCGGCACTGGACCCCTTGGTACACACTCGGCAAAAAACCACTGCCCCACAAACTCTTCCCCGCATCGGGAGTCTTGCCCCCCGACAAAAGCACGACATAGCCCGGAAGATTCTCGTTCTGGGAACCCAATCCGTAGGTAGTCCAAGCTCCGATGGTTGGGTACCCCAAACGCGATTGGCCGGTATGAACAAGCAACTGCGCCGGTGAATGGTTGAATTGGTCCGTTTGCATCGAGCGAATAATCGCCACATCGTCTGCATGCTTGGCCAAACCTGGCAACAACTCCGACATCCACTGTCCGCTTTGCCCATGCTGGGCAAACGAAAAAATCGGAGCCAGCATCTTTGGAACGCCCTTGATGAACGCAAAGCGTTTACCCTCAAGGTACTCCTTAGGACATTCCTTGCCATCGAACTTCTTCAATGCAGGCTTGTAGTCGAAAAGCTCAAGCTGCGATGGAGAACCCGCTAGATGAATATAAATCACACGCGTCGCACTCGCTCGACTTGGCGGCAACTTAGGGGCCATCGGCCTGGTGTCCTCTGCTCGCGCACAAGGGGACTGCGAACCTGCACCGAGCATCGCCAAAGCCATCGCCCCGAGCCCCACGCCGCTTCGGGACAGAAACGTCCTGCGAGTCTCCTGGGTCAATAGCTCATAGGCCAAGGCATCTTCAGCAGTATGAAATGATTCGTTCATCGTGATTGATCGGTTGATTGATTTATGGTCGGGTGAGAAACTCGTCGAGGTTCAGCAATGCACTCGTGAGCATTGCCCAAGATGCAAGCTCCTGAGGATTGATCGACTCGTCGATCTTCAGTGGATACTCCGAGAGCAGCAACTTGGCGGCATCTGGGTTTTCGCGAAAATACTGCCGAGATGTCCCAAGCAATTTCTGCAATCGATCCAACTCCGAAGGCTCGATCGGACGAACCAGCGTCGAGAGAAATCCCTTGCCAATCCGCTCAGTCTCGGATTGACTATTGTCCATCCATCGCAGAGCCATGGCTATCGAAGCCTCCACATACACCGGGTCATTCAAAGTGACCAACGCTTGCAAGGGAGTATTGGTCGAAATTCGACGGATTTGGCAGACCTCACGTGTCGTTGCATCAAAAATCTCCATCGAAGGATAAGGTGTCGTTCGCTTCCAAAAGGTGTAGATTCCTCGACGAAAACGATCCTCCCCCTGACTCGTAACCCATTTGGCTCCAGAATAAGTCGACCGCCAGAGACCTTCGGGTTGTGGGGGCATCACGGGTGGTCCACCTTGTTTCTCCGAGAGCAGTCCACTCGCTCCCAGAGCCTGATCTCGAACCACTTCGGCACTGAGCCTGAAATGAGGTGCCCTGCTTAACCAAACGTTCCTTGGATCCTTTTGGACTCGGACTTCGTCCATCACGTAAGACTGTTGATAGGTGCTGGAAAGAACGATCGTGCGTATCAATTTTTTGAGAGACCAGCGGAGCGATTCGCGGTACTCGATCGAGAGCCAATCGAGCAACTGCGGATGGCTCGGTAGAGCCCCTGTGGAACCAAAATCCTCCTCGGTCTCCACAATGCCGCGACCAAAGAGCTGCGCCCAAACACGATTGACAGCAACCCTTGCCGTCAGCGGGTTGCTAGGGTCGAGAATCCAACGAGCAGCCGCAAGCCGATCGGTGGCTAAGCCCGCCGACTGAGCATCAAACAACGGAGCATCAAACAACGGTAAAACCGCAGCCGTTACTTCGTCTCCAGGATCCAAGAAACTCCCACGCTTATGAACGCGTGTCGAACGCTTTGCGTTTGCGGAAAGCTCCTTAAGAACCGGTAGCTTAGGGATCGACTCTTTCAACGACTGAATCTGTTTGTCGATCTCTTGCAAGCTATGTGCCACGCTTTTGACCGACGCTTCCTCATCGACGATCAACGCTTCAAGCGTCGGATGAGCGACCGATACTTTGAATCGATGAAGCAGCAAATGCCCTCCAAAGGACTGCTGGATATGGATATGAAGTTCGGTCGTTTCTGCGATCTCCAAAACTTGCGCAAACTCGAACAATCCCCAATGCGTTTGCTGTTGCTTGGGTGAAATCGCCCAGCCGGTCTTTGGATCCTCGTCGACAGCACCCTTTAATGGCCAGCCATTTTGCTCGAAACTCGCTTTGACACTCTGCACCCCAAGTTTTACTTGGTCGTTAGGTTTACCAAGAAAAACTTTAATATCATTGATCACGAAATTTGGATCGCTGGGGTTGAGCCCTAGCCGAGGGGCTGCATCATTTGGGTTGGCTTTGGCCATCAGTGCATCGAGTTTTAAGTACTGGTATCGACCGGGGGGCAATTCCAAGCGGACTTGGTATTCGTCTGTCGCAGGTCGCTCGGCCACGGCCCGAATCGTTTGATCGGCTTCGATGATCAAGGGCACTTGGCTCTGGGCACTGACCGATAATGGTTTTGGTACAAGCCATCTTTGATCGACCAGGGCTTGCACCTCTCGACGCCGTTTTTCCAACTCTGCGTCGATTTGCTGTCTTTGGCTTTGCATCGAAGCCATCTGCGTCTGCTGAGCAAACGTTGGAACCGACAAACGAGGTTCGTCGTCGTAGCGATCGGCATCTTCGGTCTGATTAAAGATCGCATAGAACTTGTAATAGTCCTCGATCGAAATCGGATCGTACTTGTGCGAATGGCACTTGGCGCAGCCCATCGTCAGTCCCATCCAAACCTGCAACGTCGTATCGACACGATCTTTGACCGCTGCGATTCGGTACTCTTCATCGTCAGTGCCACCTTCGTCATTGCTCAGAGTGGCTCGGTGAAAGGCCGTAGCGATGCGTTGAGATGTTGAGGGGTTTTCGAGCAAGTCCCCCGCAAGCTGCTCGATCGTGAATTGATCGAACGGCATATCGGCATTCAGGGATTGGATCACCCAATCGCGGTAGGGCCACAGATCCCGCTTGAGATCCTTCTCATACCCTTTGGTATCCGCGTACCGAGCCAGATCCAGCCAGAGCCTTGCCCAATGCTCACCGAACCCTGGATGGTCGAGCAACTCCCCGACCATCGATTCAATCGCTTGCTTTGGGTCTTTCCGATACTCAGCGACA
>JAJTFC010000021.1 GCA_021298315.1 Planctomycetaceae bacterium | reverse complement strand
TCTCTGTGCCGAGCTTGCGAGGCGCCTCTGAGGGCGCTGGAAAGCAACGTCAAGCTAAAGCTTGTGGGCTAACGGCTGAGGACAGCCGTTGAACAATTTGCCGTTGCACAATGGGCGATTCTAAGCCGCTTTGGAGTCAAGCTTCAGTGGCTGTTGCTCGGTAGGAATGAGCACCCCAGCTTGCATGTTGTAAACCTCGTCGGCCAGTGCGATCAAAGCTTCGCGGTGCGTGATGATCAAGATGGTCATCTGGCCTTTCATGGCTTGGAGAGTCTCGCGAATCTGAATCTCACTGGACATATCGATCTGGCTTGTCGACTCGTCGAGGATGAGAATCTCGGGTTTTCGAAGTATCGCTCTGGCAAGTGCGATGCGTTGGCGTTGGCCACCACTGAGCTTTTGGCCACCTTGGCCAACGATGGTGTTATAGCCATCGGCAAGCGATTGAGTGATGAACTCATGAGCGTGGGCCATCCGAGCTGCAATTTCGATTTCTTCCTTGGTCGCATTCGGACTACCGTATTGGATGTTTTCAAACACCGTACGATTGAACAACTCAGTGCTTTGGCTTACTAAGGTGATGCGATTGCGAATGTCGGCAAGTGCAAGCTCTTTAAGGTCGATATCATCGAGCTGAATCGATCCTGACACCGGATCGTAATAGCGGCATAGCAACTGGATCAAAGTCGACTTGCCGCTCCCGTTGGATCCCAAAATCGCAATCGTCTTACCGAATGGTACTTCGAGTGAAACGTCCGAGAGAACTGGTTGGTTTGGATGGTAATGGAAACTCACGTTCTTGAGGCTCAGTTGGTGATGACGTCCCAAGAGCTTTTTCGGTTCTGCCGGCTCGGCTAAAACAGGCTTGGCGTTGAGTATCCCGTAAAGGAGTTCCGAAGAGACCATTCCCTGATAAATCATGACCGAAACACCCGATAGCTTGCGCAGTGGGTCGCTTGCTCCGATCAAAAGTCCGAAGAAAATCAGCAGATCCGTCACCGACATCGGAGTGTCACAAACCTTGAGAAACAGCAAGTGGGTTTGTTTATTGACGACCAGATAAGCTCCCGCGCAGACGGTGATTGCGACCATGGCCACGCCGATCATTTCGGTAAACGGTTTCCCGACCCCGGTCCAGAAGACCATCTTGAGCTGCACGCGTTTCATGTCCTGGGTGCATTGGCGAAATCGCTCTCGCTCGTAGGGCTCCATGGTAAAGGCTTGTACCGTGAAGATATTGCCAAGAGCTTCCAAGAGAACTTCATGAAAGCCTGCGTTGCGACTCAGGATTCCAGACGCCGCTCGTCGAATCTTGCGATTAAAGAACACGACAATCGCAACGAGTGCCGGTGCCAGTACCAGCGAGAGCAACAGCAAACGCCAGTTGATCAAACTGGCCATGATCAAGCACGAGGCGATGCGAAGCGGTTCACGGATCGCAGCGCCGAAGAGGTGGATCAAGCCGGCGGTCAGTCCGTCCGCCGCAGCCGTGATCGCCGCCAGAAGGCCGCTGGTTCCATAGGCTTGGTAAGTCTTGCGATCCATCGCCAATGCCGAGTCGAAGACACGTATTCGCAGATCTCGCACGATGCTTGTCGATACGTGGCCGATGAGCAAGTCGTTCGTGAGCATCAACGCATGCTTGATCAGCGTCGAGACCATCAGCAAACCCATGATCCAACAAATGGTTTGAAAGGGATTGCGGGGTAGGATGCGATCAGCCCAAGAGACCAACCAGAGTTTGTAATCGCGAGTCTGAAGCGCTCGTGCTGCGCGACGATCAAGACTGATTCGGTCGTTTTCGGATAGGTCGTTTGGTGCAGCGACCAGCTGCTGCTTGATCGCCTGAGCTTCAGCATCAGCGCTTTGAGCCCCCTTTTCGAGCCACGATTGAATGGATTCGCCATTGAGGGTCATCTCGACGACCGGATAGAGCGCACCGATGTTCGAGCCCCACAGAAAGGCGATCCCGACCGAGCATAGGGTTGCAAGCACCAGGGCCGGAGCGTGGTGAAGCGAATCGCGAATCGCGTTCCAAAACGATTTCATGAAGGCATTTATTCTTGGGTCAGTCGATGAGTTGTTTGCCTGTGCAAGCCGCAAGGATGTCAAAATAGGGGGTTTGGAGTCAAGCCCAACGCAATCGGCAAAACGAGCTACAATGCTTGCATTGAATCCATCGGTTTTCGGGGCCCACTAGAGGAATATGGCAGATCGCAAGTCACCAATCATGGTATTGCTCAAAGAGTTATTCTCGAAATATTCAATGGTGCTGGTTTTGCTTGGCCTGTGCTTGTTTTTCTCAGCGATGACTGTCCGCCAGCAGCAGCCTACCCCTCAGGAGGCAGTGCGTGAGGTTTGGGGTGGGCAGCGGGCCCCGATGCAGTGGGGGGCCGTAGTTGTCGCAAGTCACAGCCCCGAGGATGATGCTTTTGCATCTGAGTTCTTGTCGGCTTGGAAAGCCGCTGGTGTGAGTGATCCCGAGCAGCGCGTCTGGCAAGGTACACCTCAGGACATACGCAAGAGGATTCTTGCGCAAAAAGATCAGCCGATCGAAATCATTTTGGCTCCTGGGGCTAGGGACTGGGTGTTGTTCGAGGACATCGAGAGCAAATTTCCCGATCAGAAGATAAGTTTGAAAAAGATCGGTGGTTCGCGTTGGCCGAATTTTCTTAAGCGTCAGAACTTGATCAATGTGGTCAATCGAATCGTCGAGATTGGGATATTGGCCGTAGGCATGACTTTGGTGATCTTAACCGGAGGGATCGATTTGTCGGTTGGAAGTCTCATTGCACTGGCTTCGGTCATTACGACGGTTTTGATTCGCGATTATTTCGGTGGCATCGATGCCAGTGGGGCTAGTGTGATTCTTGCGGGGCTTGTTGGGATCGCCGTGTGCGGAATTTGCGGTTTGTTCAATGGTGGGATGATTGTTGGATTCAAGATCCCCCCCTTCATTGCGACTCTTGGGATGATGATGATCGCCAGTGGGTTTGCTTTTATGATTTCCAAGGGGCAATCGATCGACCAAGTTCCCTATTTTTTCGTGTGGCTTGGACGCGGCAATTGGGGAGGTATTCCGATTGCCGTGTGGCTGATGCTTTTGATTTTCGCTTTAGCCCATTGCGTGATGTCTTTGACGACTTTTGGTCGTTCGATCTATGCAATTGGGGGAAACGAGGTCGCTGCGAGATTATGCGGTGTGCGGGTCGACTGGATCACGGCTGGGGCCTACGTGATTTCCGGACTGCTTGCAGGTTTAGGCGGGCTGGTCATGGCAAGTCGTTTGGGAACCGGCGATGCCAAGTACGGTTTGATGTATGAATTGTATGTAATCGCGGCAGTGGTCGTTGGAGGCACATCGCTGCGTGGGGGCTACGGCAGTATATTTGGAACGCTCATCGGTGCGCTGATTATCGCAGTGATTGAAAACGGAATGAATCTGATGCAGATCGACAGTTATGCGCAGAAGGTCGTCTTCGGATCGATCATCTTGTTGGCGGTTTTGATCGACCGATTCCGTCAGAAGACTTAGGTTACAGGATTCAGTGATGACTACCAGTACCGATGACAATAATCCCTTCCAGGCGACTGACATCGCCTTGGAAACACAAACTCAGCAGCGACGGGTGATTCATAGTCCGCTGGTATTGTCGATTCAGTGGACGGTTGTTTTGCTGTGCAATTCGGTTGTTCCGCTGCTGATCGGCTGGACTGAGGTTCAGCAGGGGCTTGGGCAAATTGGAATCGTTCTTGGGATGGTTTTTGGGTTGCTGCTCGGATATCTCGCGAGTGTCTACACACCTCTACTTGTTATGTACGCAATACGTGGAGGGATGCTCGTGGCTTTATCCCAGTTTTTTCCAGTCCTACAGCTCTTGGCTGGCATGCTTGGCATCGAATTCATGCGTAAGACTGGGATCATCCCTGGCAAGAATCTCGATGTCGGCAATCTTGGATTGGTCGATGCCTTTCTGGTGACCATTGCCACAGGATCGATCTTGATTGGGATCTCATGTTTATTTGGATTGCTATTGCGATTGGTCACCCCTGACAGGTGGTGGATGGCAAAGAGGCGTGCGGAAGAATAAATCCGTCCTTGTCAAATCATCGATTTTTCATCGGATCTCCACCGAAAGATCTTAGCCTTTCGAGCGACATCGCTAAGATATTGCAAGCATTTGGCAATGGTGGCTCTCTCCATTCGAGGCAAGTTCGAGGCAAGAGAGTTTGAGTTGATTGTTGACGTTAGACGCAGATTTTAGGACAGCGGATGAGACTGAGGTATTCGGTTTTAGGTACAGGAGCACTCGGTGGCTTTTATGGCGGGCTTATTGCCCGACAAGGGCTCGATATTCATTTCCTCTTGCACAGTGACTACGAGCATGTGATCGAGCATGGATTGCGAGTCGACAGTAAGCTCGGGGACTTTCATCTCCCCACCGTCAACGCTCATGCTCGATCTCAGGACATGCCCAAGTGCGACGTGGCGATCATCGGGCTCAAGAGCACGCAGAACCATTTGCTTGAAGAGTTGTTGCAGCCGATCCTACATCAAGAGTCGATCGTTCTGGTTTTGCAGAATGGACTGAACGTAGAGCAGACAGCTCGCGGTATCGTTGGTCCAGAGCGTGTAGCAGGTGGTTGTTGTTTTCTTTGTTCGAACAAAGTAGGTCCAGGGCACATCAGGCATTTGGATTATGGTCGGATCGTCTTTGGTGCCTATCGTGGCATTGACGGTAAGGATCCTGGCCCCTCGAAGGAGATCCTTCAGCAGATCCTCGACGATATGGTCGCCTCGGGCATCGAAGCTTACTTGACCGATGACTTGCCGACAACCAAGTGGAAAAAGCTCATGTGGAACATCCCATTCAATGGTCTGTCGGTTCTCTTGAATGCCAGCACCGATGCGATCATGGGCGATGCTGACTCGCGTTTGCTTGCAAGACGCATTAGCGAAGAGGTTCGGCAAATCGCACAAGCGGCTGGGAGTCCGATCGAGCCGAGCTATGTCGATTGGGTTATCGATCACACCGATGATATGGTTCCCTATGATAGCAGCATGCGATTGGATTTTCTCGGCGGTCGTCCGATCGAAGTCGAAGCGATCTATGGGAACGCTTTGCAAGAGGCCAAGCGGTGTGGATTTTCCGCCCCGATTGTCATGACCATGTACCAGCAGCTAAAGTTCATGGCGGGGCACCGAGTTGCCAGCAAGCAATAAAGAATGAGATAAGGAACATCGAATGTTTAGACCAATGCGACATTGCATATTTTTGTGGATGATGGTTCTGTCTTCGAGTTCCATCCATGTGTCGATTGGGTTGGCTCAAGACAAGCCGCAAGAGAGCTGGCGATTGCCTACGGGTGTTGGCTACGAGCACATCGTACGAGAGGAACCAAGGCCGCTGCATATCCATGTTCTTCAGATCGACACCCAAGCCGCCGATCTATCCTTTGAAGTTGCTGCGGGAGATGATCCTGATGGGGATGGACCTGCCGAGGTGGCATTGGCTCATCCTCGGGATCTGGCCAAAAAGGTCAATGCGATCGCTGCGATCAACACCTCTGCTTGGGCCATGCTCACCGATCCTCAGACAGGCAAGAAACCCGGTTACATCGTCGGCGGAGCTGCGGATATCTCTGGCTGGGTATCCCAGGCCGATCGTTTGATTAGCCCACCTCAGGGTGGATATTGGTCGGTTTGGATGGATGCATCGAAACGGATCAAGATCGGCACAATAGCATCCAAAGAGGAGCTCCAGGAAAAAGGGGTACAAGCCAAATGGGCGGTATCCGGTTTTCGCGGGATACTCAAAGACTCACAGGTTTTGGTCGAACCGAGTCAGGTCAGGCATCCGCGAACCGCTGTTGGGCTTTCAAAAGACAGGAACCAATTTGTGTGGATGGTCGTCGACGGACGTCAGCAGGGCTACAGCGAGGGGGTCAGCGAGGAGGAACTCGCCAAGCTTCTGATCGAAAGAGGTTGTAGCGAAGGGATCAATCTCGACGGTGGCGGGTCTTCCTCGATGTGGATACGCAACGACAAGGACGAACTTTCGGTGGCCAATAGCCCGAGCGAGAAAACCGGAGTGCGTCCGGTGCCGGTGGTTTTGAGTCTGATCCGAGACAGAAAGTGAGCCCGCCAATGAGCCACAAGGCAGTCGGTAGCAAAACAAAACGAATACTCGTAACTGGAGGGGCTGGCTTTCTAGGATCCCATCTTTGCGAGAGATTGGTCGGCCAAGGGCACGACGTGCTATGCGTGGATAACTTTTTCACTTCTCAAAAGACCAACGTCTTTCACCTGCTTGGGAAACCCAATTTCGAGCTCATTCGCCACGATGTTACTCTGCCGATCTATTTGGAGGTCGATCAGATCTACCATCTGGCTTGTCCGGCAGCACCGGGGCACTATCAATACAATCCGATCAAGACGGTGAAAACATCGGTCATGGGGGCCATCAATGTCTTGGGGATGGCCAAGCGGTGCGGTGCCAGGGTTTTGCAGGCCAGCACTAGCGAAGTCTATGGTGATCCACAGGTGCATCCGCAACCGGAAAGTTACTGGGGAAATGTCAATCCCATCGGTGTTCGCTCTTGCTATGACGAAGGAAAACGGGTCGCTGAAACGCTGTTCATGGACTACCACCGGATGAACCACGTCGATGTTCGTATCGTGCGAATATTCAACACCTATGGACCTCGCATGCACCCCTACGATGGTCGGGTCGTGTCGAACTTCATCAGGCAAGCTCTTCGCGATGAACCGATCACTCTGTTTGGAACCGGTGAACAGACTCGTTCGTTTTGCTACCGAGACGATTTGGTTGACTCTATCGTTCGGATGATGAACACCGAAGGATTCATAGGGCCGGTCAATATCGGAAATCCGGACGAGTTTACCATACGGGAGTTAGCCGATCTTGTGATCCAATTGACCGAGAGTCGATCCGAACTAAAGTACTTGCCCCTTCCTCCCGATGATCCAACTCGTCGTCGACCCGACATCTCGCTTGCGCGCGAAAAGCTCGGTTGGAATCCGACGACTCCGCTCGAAGAAGGCTTGAAAAAGACGATCGCTTGGTTTCAGTCGATCGATTTAGATTCGTACATTCCACCGACTCCTAATTACAAGTAGTCGCCTCTAAATATGGATCTTCAGGTTTTTAGTGGGTATAGCGATTTGTTTAGGGCCTGGCTGCTGCGTGCTCGTGCTCAGTGGAACGGTGCTCGTACTCGTGCTCGAAAGGGGCTTAGCAGGCGCATTTATGCGAGTGCTTTGGAACGTCAACTCCATTCCACAGAGCAATTCCCATCATCCGATTACGAGCATGAGCACGAGCACGAATTCAATTAGTTTTAGCCACGATAGCACCTGAAGAACCCAAATAAGGGCGCACAAAGTCTCTTTCAATGATCACCTACTCCATGACCGTACCCCGCACAAATACTTGGACGATCAAGAACCAAGTCCTTACGTTTCGAAAGACCCCCTTGATCATGGGGATTCTCAACGTGACGCCCGACAGTTTTTCTGACGGCGGAAATTTTTATACGGTTCAAGCGGCAGTCGATTGTGCTAAGCGGCTCGAAGATGCCGGTGCGGATATCTTGGATATCGGTGGCGAAAGCACTCGTCCATACAGTCAACCTGTAAGTCCAACCGACGAAGTCCAACGCGTTGCACCCGTACTCGAACGGCTGCAAGGGGTGGTGAACATCCCAATTTCGATCGACACGACCAAGGCCAGTGTTGCTCAGGTAGCCGTCGAGCTAGGGGCAAGAATCATCAATGATGTTTCGGGGCTCGAGGCCGACGAACGAATGATCGATGTGGCAAGGAGTACTCAGGCGGGAATCTGCGCGATGCATCGGCAAGGGACACCTCAAAACATGCAAGACAATCCCAGTTATGAAAACTGTACATTGGAGATCCTTGATTACCTTCGCCAGCGGGATAGTCTTCTGCGAAAAGCCGGAATCGATCCAGAACGAATCTGCTTAGATCCAGGGATTGGTTTCGGGAAATCTCATCAACACAACCTTGAACTGATCCGATCTGTCGGTTTGTTTCATCAATTAGGAAGACCGATTTTGGTAGGGCATTCGCGGAAGGGATTCATTGGTAAGGTGCTTGGTGACAAGGATCTTGGTCGAGATTACGGAACGCTAGGAGTCTCCTTTGCCTTGCAACTCCAAGGGGTTCAGATCCTACGTGTGCATGATGTTGCAGGACACGTTCAAGCATTCCGACTGCTCGAATCGTGCTGAGCTTCAAACGCTAGCAATCCCACCCTTTTTCTTTGGTTTTCTAAGGGTTCGCATCGGATTGGACTGGAGAAGGACTGAGGGGATTTTCTAGACTCCCGGCCAACGGACCGTGTGCATGGTGGAATCGTGCAGATGGTCGAAGCCTTCTCGAAAGACAGTAAAGCATGGATGCGAAGCGATTTAGCTGGGCGATGGCTCTGGCTTGTTTGTGCTGTTTTGTTGCATTTCCAGCTAGCCTATTGGGGCAGCAACTCGGGCAGAGATTCCTGGTAGAAAGCCAGCACTTTAGGGTCATGAGTCAGGATTTGGAGTTTGCTAAGAAGGTGGCAACGATGGCCGATGCTTACCGCAATCACTTGGCGATCCACTGGCTTGGCCATGACTTGCCCCCTTGGAGCGAGAAAGTTCCGTTGGTGGTCAATACGAGCCCGAATCTGCCTGCCAGTGGGGAAACAAAGTACACCCTCATGGGAGGCACGATACGTTCGATTCAGATGGTTGTAAGCGGTACGAAAGAGCGGATCATTGACAGTGTCTTGCCTCACGAGATGACCCACACGGTCTTAGCAACTCATTTTGCGGCCAGTGGAAAGCCGGTACCAAGGTGGGCTGACGAGGGTGCATGCACGACCGTTGAGCATTCGAGTGAGCGGAATAAGCACGACGTGATGCTCGTTAAATTCCTGACTGAAAACCGAGGAATCCCGTTTCGTCAATTGTTTGCGATGAGGGAGTACCCTCCTGATTTGATGCCTTTGTATGCGCAGGGTTACAGTCTGTGTGCGTTTCTCATCGCCCAAGCTGGTCCTCGTAAATTCGTTGAGTTTCTCGATTACGGAATGATGACTGAGGATTGGGTCAGTGCGATTCGATCCGTTTATGGCTATCCGAGGCTCGGAGACCTTCAGCAGGCTTGGAATGCTTGGGTCTACGATGGAGGGGGCGATGTCAGTCAGTACACATCCGTAGCACTTGGTATGGTAGCAAGCATACCCCAAGGTAGTTTTGTGTCTTCGCAAGGAGCTGCAGCACCTGCTGCCCCTAGCGTTACAGCGCCGAATGGACCTGTATCGAGTGTGCCTGTATTGATTCGAGCCAGTCAGCCTGGTTTGCAGCAAACCGTCGGAGGTACAGTGCTTCGGTAGTTTGCCGTTGGGTTTCTTCCAAGGGCATAAAACGCCTGTTGTGAGAAGCGGGTGAAGATAAACAAGTTAGATAAACCGTTCCGAAAGTTCCTATTTTACCATTTCGAGTAATTTTTCGTTCTGACTAAAAAGTGAGCTTGAAGATTCCGAGTCAAGAATAGTATTCCCAGCGAAGTGTTGGGCTTCCCTTTGTGCGATAAGGAGTGTCGCGTTGAAATCTCTAAATCCCCTCAGGACGTTTCGGCTGTTGACTGTGGCTTATGCGGCCTCATGGCCGGTTGTTGCAGCAACGTTACCGGCACTTGTTCCAACTGGAGTCATGGTCGCTATCTCGACGTCGTCTGAGCGAGTCAGCGCGCAGCAAGGGCTCTTGCCTCCGCTGCCTCCGAGCACATTGCCACCGTCAGGATCCTTACCTACTCTCGGACAGAGCAGTGGTAACTCCGGTAGCACCGTTGCTATTCCGCCTGCGAGTGCTAATCCAACATCCAAGGAGCAGGCATTGGCATTGACTGCACAATCCAAACTTGCCCTTCAGAAAGGCGATTTGGTCAATGCCAAACGATGGATCGATCAAGCCTTGTCCTTGAAGGTCGCCGACGCGGAGTTCGCATCCAGTGCGATGAAGCCTCGGGAAGTTGCCATGGAGATCGATCGCGCAATGCGTTTGCGAGGAATCGATCCCAAAACGGTGATGGCCCAAATTGCACAACAACCATCAAGTCCATTGTCCAACGCATCGACCAGTCGCGTCGCAACCGCAGGTGCCGTTTCCGGTCAAGGCACTCCGGTGCAATCGGGACTCTACCAACCCACGACCGACGCTTCGAGCATTGCCAAAGCCAGTGCAAAAGCTGATGCGACGGGGCAAGAGCTTGGACAAGCACCCGATAGCCAGATCAGTGGCAACCAATGGTACGAAAAAGGTCTTGAAGCACTCGCTCGCGATGACCGTGAGACAGCCAAGGAGTGCTTCACCAACGCTTGGAAAAAGAAGGATGAACTCGATGCAGGCGCTCGGGTTCAGCTCAAAGACAAGCTGGCTTACCTACAGTCACGTTCCGAGCCAGAAGCTATTTCAGCGATTCCGACCCAAGACCGTGACGCTATCCAACGCAAGCAACGGCTCTTCGCGGAGGTATCTGGAGAGATCGCTGAAGCTGAACGAATGGTCAACGATAAGCCTTACGAGGCGATCGATCGGCTCAAGAACCTGCGAAGCCGCGTCTCACAGTCGGACGTCGATGGGGCTTATCGCAAGCAGATGTTGGCCATGGTTGACCGGGTGACGACAAACGTTGAGTCCTGGATGGATACCAATCGCGCATCGATTGAGCTCGATCAACGCAACAAGCAAATCGAGGATCGAATTTCGCTCGATGAGTCGATGCAGGCCAAGGAAGATGCCCAGATCCAAACTTTGGTCGATCAGTACAACGAACTGATGGATGATCAAAGATTTGCAGAGGCTGAGGTTATCGCACGCAAGGTAGAAGAGATTAAGCCAAACTCGGAGATCTCTGCTTTGATGCGTGGACGTTCGGTGATCGAACGTCGCGTTGCGGAGCAAAAAGAAATCCAAGCGATGAAGGAAGAGGCGTTAGTCAACAGCTTTACCGATGCTGAGCGAGCTTCGGCCACCTACTTGACCGACAGCCAACCGCTTCAGTTCCCACCCGTCAAGGAGTGGTATGATCTGAAGAAGTATCGCGATAAATACAGCGATGATTCGCTCAAACTGCAGCCGTCCGAGCGTCAGATTCTCGATCTGCTCGAAGAGCCGTTCTCGGCCTCCTTTGAAGAGCGTCCACTGGCTGATGCAGTCAAGACGATTTCGGAAATGACCGGTCTGATCATCCTGATCGACGAGCCATCGATCGCCGAGGAAGGATTGCGATCCGATCAACCGATCTCGTTGGATCTGCGTGGGAATCGGATCAAGCTCAAGAATGTTCTCAAGAACATCCTCGAACCGCTGAACTTGACCTATGTCGTTAAGAACGAAGTGGTCAAGATCCAAAGCCGTCGGTTCATGCAACAGGAAATGTACAGCAAAACCTATTCTGTTCGCGACTTGGTGATCCCGATCGCTAACTTTATCTCCGACAACAACACTGGGATGGGTGGAGCTTTGCAAGCAGCTTACCAAGCCCAGGACAGTTATGTTGCTGTGAATATGCAGGAGCAAGACGCTCTGGCACTGCGAAACAGCAAGATGGCTAGCATCGACCCAAACACCAATGTCTTGGCTCAGTTTGCTGGGATGTCGCCGGGGGCCGCAGCCAACAACAGCTTATCGTCGATGTTCGGTGCCGATCCTGTGGCCGCCAACGGAACGCTCGGAGCGCTCGGTGGTGGATCGATGGCGAACTTCTCGGAACTGATGAATTTGATCGAAACAACCATCTCGCCTGATGGTTGGCAAAGCCAAGGTGGTACGGCAACGATGAGCCCGTTCCGCCAGAACCTCAGTTTGATCGTAAATGCACCTCAAGAAACGCACGAGCAGATCGCTGACTTGCTCAAGAGCCTGCGAGCATTGCAAAACCTGCAGGTGACGATCGAAGTTCGATTCATCAAACTCTCTGATAGCTTCTTCGAGAAGATGGGTGTGAATTTCCAAATATCACTCGATGACAACACCCGAAATCGAATTCCTCGTGAGGATAGTGGTCCATCGATCGCCATCGGCGTTGAGACCGATGCCGGCAGCCAAAATCCGAATGCTCTGGTTCCTACTGCCGACTTGGACATCAGGCTAACTCAGGGTAGCTTTGGTACCACGGTACCGAGCTTCGGTGGATTCGATCCTGGTGCAGGTAGCACGATCGGTGTGGCTATCCTCAGCGATATCGAAATGTTCCTGTTCTTGCAAGCAGCCCAAGGAAACAAACGATCGAACGTATTGCAAGCTCCCAAGGTGACCATGTTCGATGGTCAGTTCGGAACGATCAACGATACAACGACCAGGCCCTTCGTTCTGGGCTACGCCCCGATCGTTGGCGACTTTGCTGTCGGTCAGCGTCCGATCATCGTCGTGCTGAGCGAAGGTACCCAAATGAACGTGCAGCCCGTGGTTTCACCGGACAAGCGATTCGTTCGACTGACCATGATGCCACAGTTCACCCGACTCGGAGCAACCGACCGCGAATTCACCTTCCAAGGTCGAAAGAGCACAAAGACCGGTACAAGCATCCTGAATCCTTCGAACGGATTGCCATCAGCCGGAAGGAATAACGAAGAAGAGATCGTTGAAGGCATCACGGTTCAACAACCGGCCTTCTCCCAAACGAGTGTTAGCACCACAGTCACTGTTCCAGACGGCGGTACGATCCTCATGGGTGGTATCAAACGACTCTCGGAAGAACGTGTTGAAAAGGGAACACCGATCCTCTCGAAGATTCCTTACATCAACCGATTGTTCAAGAACAACGCGATCGGTCGAGATACCGAAACGCTCATGTTCACTGTGACTCCTCGGATCATCATTCCAGAGGAAGAAGAAGAACAACTCGGTATCGCCGCTCGCAAGCCCTAGGCACCCAGCGAGTTCAGGATAGATCGAATTACAGCAAAAAGCTTGGTGTATACCAAGCTTTTTGCGTTTTTAGGGTCTTCAGGAATTATTGTGGCTTAAACCAATTGAATTCGAGCACGAGCACCGTTTCACTGAGCACGAGCACGCAACAGCCAAGCACGAAATAAATCGATGTAGCCACTAAATTACCTGAAGAACCTGTTTTTAGCTGCGTGGTATTGATCCATGACCTGAAGTGCCACAAAATGAAGTCCAATAGTTAGGTGCAAGTCCCTTTTTCGTTCTAGGATCCTTTGACGGAATCATTGTCATGAAAACCGCCCTTTTCCGTTTTGTCTGTCTAACGGTCTTTTGTCTGCCGAGTCTGGCACTGGCACAGTCCGATCGATCCAATTTTTCGCAACTTAGGCAGTGGCAGTCTGCTGTCGGCAGTGGATCCGACAGGACTGATTTCCGTGACGCTTCTGGGCGATCAACCGGCAGTGCGAGTCGCTCGGGCGATAGGATTACGTTTCGGGATGCCTCTGGTAGAACAACCGGTACGGCAACGATTCAAGGAGGCCGAGTTACTTTTCGCGATTCCTCTGGCAGAACTATCGGAAGCTCGGATACAAACTCGAACCCTTCGGGTGGAGGAAATACGGTCATTCGATCTCAGTCAGGTCGAACACTTGGTCAGGCACAAGAGTTTCGCGATGGACGAATTCAGTTCCGCGACTCAAGCGGTCGTTCTGTAGGTTCGAGCCAGTCGTCTTCGGGGCGGACCCAGTTCCGCGACTCAAGCGGTCGCTCAAACGGTTCGATGTCTGGATTATCGAACAAGGGTTCGACATCCAAGACACCTACTTCGAGCAAACCGAAGCGATAGACCGGTTCGACGGTTCTATTGTTTGCTGTGAAGTTTATCCGGAGTCCCGGAGATGGTGCTGTTGTCTTGGGTTCCCGGAGTCTTTTCAAGGGATAGTAGCGCAAAGAGATCTGCCATTTCCTGGGGTGTCATTTGGCTTTCGATCCCCTCAGGCATCAATGATTTTTTGTCTTGCTGGAAGATTTCGATATCCTCGGCTTGGACGCTTACTTCTTTGCCTCCTTGGGTTTTGACGACCGTTTTTCTATCATCTCGAGAAATCAAAAGACCAGTCACTACCGTTCCATCGGTGGTGCGTATCGTTACAGATCGATAAGCATCACCGATCACTAGGCTTGGATTGAACACGCTTACGAGCAACTGTTCGAATGAGCCACGTCCATTGGCTGTGATGTTTGGTCCAACGTCGATACCTCGATCGTGCATGATATGACACTGGCCACAGATTCGCTCATAGACGACCCAACCTTGTTTGGCATCACCGCGCAGCCCACCTTTGAGCCGATCGCTCATGGCTCGCACCACTTTGTCTCTCTCTTGGTTGTCATCGACATTCACTGTTCCAAATACTTTAGCAACCAGCGTTTTGGCGCTTTGGGAACCTTGCGTAGCGAGCAAACGAATTCGATTGGGACTGAGTAATTCTTTGCGGAGTTTTCCTTCGGATATCCATCTCAGAAGGTCGCTCGCCGTAGGTTCGCGTTGTGTCATGCGTTCAGCGATTGAAGCTTGCAAATCGATGGGCAGTTTGGGTATCAATTCGGCGAGATTTGCCTGCTCGGAGGTCTGATATTTCTCGATGCCTAGATCGATCGCAGTGTCTCGCCACGAGCGGTCTAAAGGAGTGCGCTGAGCCTCCAATTCTAGAACTTCAACTAGCATCTGCCTTGCGGTTTCGGGTGATTCATCAGCGACGAAGCGGAGTAAGTCCTGTCGTACTACCGGAGATTGCTTTGAATCGACGACCAAGCGTTTTGCGGCATCGATAGCTTGTCGGTTGGCGACCAGTAGTCCCAAGAGGAGTTGTTGTTTATCCTGGGGTTCGTTTGGTCGAAGTTGATCCCAAGCGATATTTTCATCGGGGTGATAAAAACGCTCGACAGTGCGTCGAAGTTCCGTAGGCTCAAAACCCTTTGCGAGACTTCGGTTGATCAGGGGTTGAATAATCGAGCTTGCAAGATTGGGATTCCTTGTGCGAATCCGATCGAATAAGGCGAATAAATCCTCCATCACGCGAACATCATCTTGTTCAAAATTGGATTTCGGTAATTGGTCGATCCACATGGCCGCGAACCTGGGGAGCATCGATTCGAGCAAAGTTTCCGAATCACTGGCTGACTCGAGAACCGAATTGACAATCTGTTTGCGAGCAATTTGGGGGATTGGTTTAAGGTTTTGCCAGACGACTCGACTGAGGATTGGATCAAGGCTCGGATCGTTTGAACTGGACGCAAGAACATCGAGTTGGGTTTTGGCCCAAGCCTGTTCGTCCTGCGAAGCGCGATGGAACTTTGGAGCTGCGATCGCGACTTGAATTCTCACTCGAGGATCAGCGTCTTTAGCAAGTTCGCGGCACTGTGAGGTTAGTTTTTGGTTGGATGGGAATTGGTCTGCTGACAATCGCACGGCCCAGGCGCGTATCTCGGGATTGGAGTGATTCAAGAGCTTTGCAAGGGATGGTTCAGAAAGAGCCCCTGATCCAGCCAAAGCCCAGAGTGCATGCATGGAGGTCTTAGGTGACTCGGAGTCGATCGAGAGCCTTTGGAGTTCGAGAGCCGTCGCCGAATCAGGCTTGAGCCCTCGCTCGGCGAGTTCAAGTTGGGATCGCTGTCGCACGAAGAGATTTGGATCGGCAAGAGCGTCGACCAGTTGTTGTTCAGTGAGTTTGGCGATGTCTTTGTAACGTACCTCAGGACGCTTATCGTGCACGATACGATAGAGTCGTCCATGGCCACGATCGACACCTTTGGGGTCTGCGGAAGCATCTTGATAACAGTGATAACGATCGTACCAATCCAGGACATACAAGCATCCATCTGGGCCGATTTTTTGGGCTACAGGCATAAACCATACGTCGTTGGCGGTGAGAAAATCCGGTTCCCCAAAACCTTGATAGGTTGCACCGGAGCGTTCAATGCGATCGACGTTGATACATCCTCCGTGGATGTTACCCATGTAGAGTTTATCTCGGAAGGATTTTGGATAAGCATCTGAGTCGAAGTATTCGATGCCACAGTACGCTGCCATTTGGTGTTTGTGCTTGACGATCGACTCTGCCCACCATGTATGCGGTGGGTAGGGGCCACCTTGCCTCAAGTAGTATCCGCTTTCGGTTAGGTGCCAAAGGTGGTCGATCACGCAAGCGCTGACAAAGGCACTGCCGACCGGATCAAAGGCGATGCCCCATGGATTGCTGGTGCCTTCGCAAAAAATTTCAAACTTCTTTGTTGTCGGATGGATCCGGAACATGGCGCAAGTGAATTCAAATTTCTTACCATCTTGGACGACCACCGATGGATTAAAAACGCCGTTCAAACCGTAGAGGTATCCGTCGGGTCCCCACGTCAGAGCGTTGGGTAATTCGTGGGTATCGATTCTTCCAAATCCGGTTGCCACCACGGTCGATTTGTCGGCCACATCGTCACCATCGGTATCCTCAAGAAGCAAAATATCAGGTGCGTTAGCGACCCAAACTCCACCGTGTCCTACGGCGATACCAGAGGGGATATTGAGACCTTCGGCAAAGACTTTCACTTGGTCGACTTTGCCGTCTGAATCGCTGTCGGTGAGAATCTTGATTCGATCTTTGCCTGGCCCAGGTTCATGCCTTGGGTATTCGAAGCTTTCTGTTACATAGATCCGGCCTGAATCATCAAATGCCATGGCAACAGGATTTTGGATATCTGGTTCACACGCGACCAACTCCACATGGAATCCTTCCGGAACGACCATGCGAGATATTGCCTCGGCGGGACTCAAGGGTGGCCCCGGGGGCTTGGTCTGTTTGCGAGGAATAAACTCCTGGGCCTGGATTGCATCGATCGCCGAGAAGAAACCCAACGGCCAGAGGATCGATAGGGCAAGTCGAAACCAGAGGCAAAGGGATTTATGGTTCTGGTGCGTCATTTGTTGGTTCGAATCGATAGGTCAAAGAGATGAGATAAGGAAGCAGATGCCAGCGGGCTTGTCGTAGTTGGGCTAGCGGAGAGCCTTACAGTGGTTTGAGTAAACTTGCAGCCGCACGATCCAAAACCAGGGTTGTATTGGGGTGCCGTTTGAGGATCGAGCCTGGGACAAGGTTCGTCGTTGGTCCTTCGACGCTGTCGCGAACCGCGACGGCTTTACGCTCATCGGGAACGCTGCAAATGATTTTACGGGATTGGAGAATCTGATGGATTGTCATGCTGATCGCATGCGTAGGGACATCGGTCAAACTGGCAAACCAGCCCTCTCCTACCTGCTGTAGTCGGCAAGCTTCGTCGAGTGCGACGACGTGATAAGCCTCTTTGGTTTCAAAATCTGCTGGCGGGTCATTGAAGGCCAAATGGCCGTTCTCGCCGATTCCGATCATCGCCACATCGACAGGTGCTTTGAGCAAATGAGTCGAGGCTTCTTGGCAAACGATCTTTGGATCCTTCAAGCCATCGAGGTAATGGAATGATCGCAGTGGGACTCGATCGACGAATCGCGATTTGAGATAACCGCAAAAGGATGCAGGGTGGTCGGCTGCGAGACCAACATATTCGTCGAGGTGAAAAGCATCGACACGATTCCAATCGATCAGAGGCTCGGCCGTGAGCGACTCGAGCACCTCGAATTGGCTCGATCCGGTGGCTACGATCATTCGAGCGTGGCCTCGTTCAGCAATCGCGCTGCGGAGGATCATTGCGGCGAGCTTGGCGGAATAAGCACCCATTCGGGGGCGGTCGGGTTGAATCACGATGTCGATGATGGCACCTCAGTGTCGTTCAAATACGGTTTAAAAGTAGGGAAATTATTGTAGCACAGCCGCAGGTTTGTTTTTTTGCCTACCCGATTTTTCCTTGATCGTTTAGCATGATGCTCGCAGCATTTTCACCACCATCCCGGCTCGGTTTAGGATCAGTGCATGAATCAAACTCAACCCCAACGCGTCGCCTTCCTAGGTATGGGATTGATGGGTACGCGTATGTCCTGCAATTTGCTCAATGCGGGTTTTGCGGTTCATGTCTACAATCGAACTGCATCCAAATCGCAAGGGGTAGTTGACGCAGGCGCGAGAGCCTTTGAGACCCCACAGGAGGCGTCTTTGGGAGTCGATGTCATCATCAGTTGCGTGACCGATAGTCCGGACGTCGAGCAAATCCTTTTTGGGGAGCGTGGAGCCGTTGAGGGTGCAAAGCCCGGTTCGCTGTTTATCGATATGAGTACGATCTCTCCGAGAGTCTCGACCGAGATTGGACAGCGGCTTGTATCGAAGGGGTTTCGATTTCTGGAGGCACCCGTAACCGGGGGCACCATCGGCGCACAAAACGGAACCTTGAGCATTCTTGTAGGAGGCTCATCGGATGATTTTCTTTCAGCTCGCAGTATCTTTGAAGCGATGGGAAAGAACATCACGCACTGTGGGCCTTGGGGGGCCGGCCAAGGGGTTAAGCTCTGCAACCAAATCATGGGAGCACTCAATCTACTGGGCGTATGTGAAGCGATGTCGCTGGCCCGAGGATTGCAGATCGACCCAAAGATACTTGTCGAAGCCCTCTCGGGAGGTGCTGCTACGAGTTGGGCGTTGCAAAACCTGGGCCCGAAGATCTGTGCAGGGGACTGGAGTCCAGGGTTCATGGTCGATACCCAGCAGAAAGATATGCGTTTAGTAACCCAGGCTGCCGAGAATGCCAACGTCTCGTTGCCCGGTGCGGCGCTTGTGACCCAGCTATGGCGAAGTTCGCAAGTCTACGGAGATGGGGCCGAGGGTATCCATGCGCTGGCAAAAGTTCTTGAGCGACTATCGAATCACGACCGTTGAATCCTCACCCTTGAATTACAACAACACCTAGAAACCGTTTTCCAAAGCCAGCCGCAATGACCGATAGCACTCCATCCCAATCAAAAGATCCGAATTTCAATGGCCTTCGGGTCAGTGCACTCGAGAGTCGTCGACGCGACGAGTTTGCTCGGCTTATCGAAAGATTCGGTGGCGTTGCGTCCGTAAGTCCATCGATGCGAGAACTGCCGATCGATAAAAACAAAGAGGCTGTCGATTTCGCTTATCGGATAATGACCGGTGAGGTCGGTTTGGTCATTTTTCTCACAGGTGTAGGGTTTAAGCATTTTCTAAGCACCGTCGAGAAGCATGTTGATCGACAGAGGCTTTTGAATTCCCTCTCGGATATCATCACCATCGCTCGAGGCCCTAAACCTGTTGCAGCCATGCGTGAGGTAGGACTTCAACCCAGCTACCGCGCCGCTGAGCCAAACACATGGCGCGAAGTGCTACAGTTGATCGATCAGAGCATACCGATTTCGAATGTAACGATTGGGTTGCAGGAATACGGGGTGACGAACCATTCCTTGATCGCGGGGCTCGAAGCTCGTGGTGCGAGGGTCATGAGTGTCAAAGTCTACCAGTGGGATTTTCCTGAGGATACGAAGCCTCTTTGCGAGAATATCGCTTCGATTTGCCAAGGTGGCCAGGATGTGTTGATGTTCACCAGCGCGCATCAGGCTGTTAATTTGCTGCGCATGGCTGAGCAAATGGGGTGTGAAGCTCAGTTGCGATCGTCCTTGGATCGAATGGTTGTCGCGTCGATCGGACCGACGACTTCGGAGATGCTCCATCACCTGAATTTACCCGTAGATGTTGAAGCCAGCCCTAACAAGATGGGGCATTTGGTTCAGCAAGCCTCCGAGAAATCCCACCGCATCCTCAAGGCCAAGCGATTTACCGCAAGCGTCTTGCCCTCTAGTGTCGGGGGGGCGGCTAAGGACAAGCTCCATCGCCTCGGAGAGAGCCTTGCACAAAGCCCATTTATGAAGGCATGCTATCGTCAGGCATCTGATGTGACACCCGTATGGCTCATGCGTCAAGCGGGCCGATACATGGCCGAGTACCGAGCCGTACGAGAAAAAGTTTCGTTTCTGGATCTTTGCAAGAACCCCAGTCTTTGCGCTGAAGTCATGGTCACTGCCGTAGAGAAACTAGGCGTCGATGCGGCGATTATCTTCTCGGATCTACTGCCCATCCTCGAACCGATGGGATTCCATCTGGAGTTCACCAAAGGGGATGGGCCCGTGATCCACAATCCGATCCGACAAGCCAAGGACATCGATAGGGTCATCTCGCTTGATTCCATGGAACCCTTGAGCTTTGTCACCCAGACAGTCGAGCAGACCCGCAAGGCCTTACCGGCGCACATTCCTGTGATCGGTTTTTCGGGATCCCCTTTTACGCTTGCCAGTTACATGATCGAAGGTGGTTCGTCAAGAAACTTTGTTCATACCAAGGCCTTGATGTACAACGACCCGATCGCATGGAATGTATTGATGGACAAGCTTGTGCACTCGATCGCTTTGTATCTGAATTCTCAGATTGTCGCAGGTGCTCAAGTTGTTCAACTATTTGATTCTTGGGCAGGTTGTTTGTCTACGGGTGATTATCGCAGTTACATTCTGCCTCACATGCAGCGATTGCTCGAATCGATTATCCCCAATGTTCCGGTGATCAATTTCGCGACCGGGAACCCCATGCTTCTACCGTCTCTTCGCGGCGATGCAAGAACCGTCGTCGGAGTCGATTGGCGAATCTCGCTCGATGTGGCTTGGGACATGGTCGGCCCGGATAGGGCGGTCCAAGGAAACCTCGATCCGACCGTACTATTCGCAGGAATCGATACCATTCGAGGGCATGCAAAGCAGGTCTTGGATTTAGCTGCGGGGCGAGCGGGGCATATTTTCAATCTTGGACATGGGATACTGCCTGGAACCCCTGTCGAGCATGTTATCGCCCTGGTCGATATGGTTCATGAGATGTCCGATCGCCGCAAGGACTAGTTAAAACCACGGAGCTTTCTAAGTCGCAGAGCGTTCCCCACGACCAAAAGGCTCGATATCCCCATGGCCAAAGCGGCCAACATGGGTGTGAATGTCCAAGTTGTCCAAGGAGACAGCCATCCTGCTGCGAGCGGGATCAAGAGTATGTTGTAAGCAAACGCCCAGAAAAGATTTTGGTAGATATTTCGCATCACGCTGCGTGAGAGTCCCACGGCTAGAGGAATCTGTGGCAGAAAGCTTGAAGCAAGCACCACCTCTGCCGAAGATATCGCGATATCAGATCCGCTCCCCATGGCGATTCCAAGATCGGCCAGTGCCAAAGCAGGTGCATCGTTGATACCGTCTCCGATAAATGCGACTCTTTCGCTTGAGCTTTTGTACTCTCGAATCCTCAAGCTCTTTTCTTCGGGCGATTGCTCTGCACTCCATCGATCCACGTCGAGTTCCTGAGCGACCTTTTCAACTGCGATCGATTGATCTCCAGAGAGGATCGAAATCTTCATGCCTTGCTGATGCAATGCGGCGATGGTTTCGGCTCCCTGCGGCTTGAGAGGGTCTTGGACTCCCAAGGCTCCTACAAGTTCTTGATCGATTGCAAGCCAACTGATGCTAAAGGCTTGTTTGGATAGTTCCTCCTGCAAACGATCCGAGGGTTCGTTGGTCATTTGAAGTTGTTTCATCCAAGCATAGGATCCCAATGCGAGTCTGCGATTGTCGCTGAGTCGAACCTGAACCCCCTTGCCTGGCACGGCCTGTGTTTCCATGACGAATGCCAACGAACGATGCCTCTTGGTCGCTTCGCGTATCGCGATTGAAATCGGATGGTTTGAGGATTTGGCGGCGATCGATGCGAGTCCCAGAAGTTGCGACTCGTCGGAAGCATGATTCGAATGGGGCAGGGGCCATGCTCCGACGAGCGATGGTTGCCCCGTGGTGAGGGTTCCCGTTTTGTCGAAAACGATCGAATTGATTTGAGCGAGTTTCTGGATCGATTCGTGGGAGCGGAACAGGATGCCCAATTGGGCGGCTCGACCACTGCCGACAGCCATGCTCATGGGGGATGCAAGTCCCAGCGCGCAAGGGCAAGCGACGACCAGCACAGCCACTGCGTGCAGGAGCCCTTTTTCGAAAGCAGATTCCTGGCCTAGGTACCACCAACCCAAGCCTGTTAGGATTGCGATGAGAAGTACCATTGGAGCGAATATTCGAATGATGCGATCTAGCGCAGACTGAATCGGGGGTTTTTTAGACTGAGCGTCGATAACCAGGGCGGTCATCCGCGAAAGAAACGTCTCCGAACCAATCGCGGTAACCTCAATGGTCAATTGTCCATTGCCATTGAGTGTACCTCCGATGACTCGGTCACCAACGGTCCGTTCTGTGGGGATCGGCTCACCGGTGACCATCGCCTCTTGAACGAAACTGCTGCCACTTACTATTTGGCCATCGAGCGGGATGGCTTGTCCCTCGTAGACCACTAAATGATCACCTAGGGAGATCTGTGATGTAGGGACTTGGGTGATTTGTCCGTTCTCCAGCTTGAGGGCCATCTGCGGCTGAAGCTGCGTCAGTCCGTAGAGAGCCTCTCGAGTCGTTCGTTTCGAACGGGCTTCAAGGTATTTTCCCAAAAGCACCAGGCAGATCACGACGGCCGAGGATTCAAAGTAAACATGCTGTTGGATTCGACCGAGCCAATTTGGAAAAAATGTAATGAGGGAACTGACCAAGTAGGCAGCGCTGGTACCCATGGCCACCAAGAAGTTCATATCGGGCGAGAGGTCCACGAGGCTGTGGTAGGCGTTTCGATAGAAGCGTCTAGCCGACCAAAACTGCACGACGGTTGCAAGTGCCCAAAGGATCCAATTCCAGCTCGGCATGGGCATGGCTTGCATCATTCGATCCATCAGAGGGCTCCATAGCATCGGAAGCATGGAAATCAGAAAGATAGGCAGGGCAAATATCAGTGAAACCCAAAAATCGTTTCGTAGACTTGTCAGTTCCTGATTGTTAAGTGAGTCGGATGCATCCTTGGAGTATTGTTCCTTTGGCTGGTTTGGAAGTTCCAGAGCCGAATATCCCGAATGCATGATCGCATCGGCAATAAGCTTTGGCGACACTGAAGGATTGCTCAAGAGGGTAACCACAGCTCGCTGGGTGGCTAGATTCACCGAGACCTCGGCAACCCCAGGGATTTTCTTGATCGATCGTTCGACGCGTCCGACACAAGCAGCACAGGACATACCACCGACTTGGAATTCAATGCGATGGCTCGGGGAGTTTGTCATGGATTGCCCTTGGGAATCGTCGCTGCAATACGGTACGATAGGTGTGGAAAGACTTGTGAAAATCAGTCAGCAAACGCCCAGGAAAATCAAGGGGGGACTCGAATGTTTCGTTGCCGTTGCAAGCTCATTGTAGACCGGTTGTTGTTTTTGGGTGTGACCTATGGCTGCTGGTGTGCCCTGATTTGTTTGGCTTGGGCTCAGAGCATTGAGGATGTCCAGAAGAAGATATCCGAATCGACACTCCGTGCGCATATTCGTTTTCTCGCAGATGACTTGCTCGAGGGGAGGGGCCCTGCGACGCAAGGCGATGCGCTGACTCAATTGTATTTGGAGACACAGTTTCAAGCCAACGGACTTGAGATCGCACCGGCCATTGGATCGTATCGCCAAGTTTTTCCCATGCTCGGGCTGACCAGTACTCCCGAAAAGAAATGGGAAGTAAGGGGTAAGGACGGTCAAAATGTATCCTTCGAATACTTTAAGGATTACATCGCTGTTGCAGGCAAGCCCGAGCCGAGGATATCGATCAAAGATGCCGAGTTGGTCTTTGTAGGCTATGGGATTCAGGCTCCTGAGTTTCAGTGGGACGATTACAAAGGAATGAATCTCAAGGGTAAGATACTGGTGATGATGAACAACGATCCAGAGAGCGATCCTGAGTTGTTCGCAGGATCAAAGCGACTCTACTATGGGCGTTGGGACTACAAGTACGAAAGCGCTGCCAGGCAAGGTGCAGCCGGTGCGATCATCATTCACACCGACGCTTCGGCAGGATATCCATTCACCGTCATACAAACCTCTTGGACTGGTGAGGAATTCGAGTTACGAGACTCCTCTGGTCCGAGAATGGACATCAAGGGCTGGATGACCGAGTCTGCCACCCGGGAATTGTTTCGCTCGGGAGGTAATGACCTCGATGAGCTTCGCAAGCTGGCCGAAAGCCGAGAGTTTAAACCGGTGCCATTGGGACTGCGACTCTCGACCGAACTGGATTGCAATGCCAGAGAACGAATCACCGCAAATATTTTAGGCGTTTTGCCGGGAAGCGATCCGAGCGTCTCGGATCAATATGTCGTCTGGATGGCTCACCATGATCACATCGGGATGTCTGCCGATCGAGATGCAAACGGGGATAACATCTACAACGGAGCGATCGACAACGCGTCGGGAACAGCTGCATTGCTGACGATCCTCAAAGCGATTAGCGAATCGGGGTATCGCCCCAAAAGATCTTTGCTCTTTGCCGCCGTCGGGGCAGAGGAGCAAGGGCTTTTAGGTTCCAAGTACTTAGCTGAGAACCCTCCGATTCCCAATGGAAAGCTCTCATCGCTGATCAACATCGACGGCATCAATTTTCTCGGACCGACCAGGGACGTTCAAGTCATCGGGCTGGGGAAAAGTTCGCTAGACAATTTGGTGCAAAGCGCCGCGACCAAACAGGGGCGCGTTGTCGTGGGCGATCTGGAACCGAGCAAGGGGTTTTATTATCGTTCCGACCAGTTCTCGCTGGCCAAGGTTGGGGTGCCAGCGGTTTATCTTCATAGTGGTCATGCCGTCAGGAACCAAGCAGAGGGTTGGGGAAAGAAGCAACTTCAAGCTTGGACTGACAAGCACTACCACCAACGATCCGATCAATACGATCCGAGTTGGGATCTTAGCGGAGCGATCGAGGACATCCAATTGCTCACCGAGGTTGGACTCAGAGCCGCCGATGCACCGCAGATGCAATCTTGGACGCAGGGAGACGAGTTCGAGGCTGCTCGCAAGCAGGCGATCGAACAAGCAGCAGCGCGTTAGGAACCGTCTTGAAGTCGTTTAAGTTTCCGATCGAGCGTCGAGCGTTCGATCCCTAGGATGCTGGCTGCTCTATTTTTTTGTCCTTGGGTGTAGCGAAGCGTCTGTGCGATGTGCTCTAGTTCCACTTCATCGAGAGTTCTCTCGCGATAGTCATGCTCATCGGATCTTTTCGTTGCAGCCGTGGGTATCATGCCAGGGATTTGTAGGTTGGAAAGCGCGAGGTCTTCGGACTGGGCAACGTCCCCTGTCGCAAGAACATGCGCACGCTCGACACAGTTTTTAAGTTCGCGGATGTTTCCTGGCCAGTGATAAGCCATCATCGCCGATTGGGATCTTTCGGAAAACCTCGTTGGGCCGTGACCGGAACTGCTCCGAAATTGCTTGAGGAAGAATTCCGCCAGAGGGAGCACATCTTCGATACGTTCCCGCAGTGGAGGGATTTTCAATTCAATAACCCGTAAGCGGAAATAAAGGTCAGATCGGAAAAGCCCCTCCTT
The DNA here is from genome assembly GCA_021298315.1 of Planctomycetaceae bacterium. GTDB lineage: Bacteria > Planctomycetota > Planctomycetia > Pirellulales > Pirellulaceae > JBKCUI01. The sequence goes on along the minus strand of JAJTFC010000021.1, from coordinate 12,801 downwards.
GACCGCCTGTTCCAGATCGCGATTGGTAGCCGCAACGATTCGCACGTTGGATCGGATCGGCTTGTTGCTACCGAGTCTTTCAAAAGGATGACCTTCGAGCACCCTCAAAAATTTCGCTTGGATTTCCATGCTCATTTCTCCCAGTTCGTCTAGGAGCATGGTACCTCCATTGGCGAGTTCAAACTTTCCAATCTTGCGATCTGTTGCACCGGTGAAAGCACCTTTTTCGTGTCCGAAGAGTTCGCTTTCAAGCAGGGTAGGAGAAAGGGCAGCGCAATTGATGGTGACAAAAGGCCCCGAAGCGCGTGGACTGTTTTCGTGGATAGCGCGAGCTACGAGTTCCTTACCGGTTCCGCTTTCACCTCGAATCAAAACCGTCGCTTGCGTGGGTGCTACGCGTCGAACTTGCTCCCTAAGCACATGCATGGATTGAGAATCACCGATCCAATCTCCATGTCCAAGGCGCTGTTCGAGTTGTTCAAGCCGCGAGGAGGTTGATTGGAGCTTGGTTTCAAGCGATTGATGCTTCCATAAATTATCGATCGAGACCGATAGAACTTCGGCGATTGCCAATGCAACCTCTAAATCGCTGGGCGTCAGATCCTTGCGACCAATGCGTGAATACAGGTGGATGACCCCAAAGAGGTTTCCGTCGACTTGAATCGGTGCAGCGATTAAGGATGTAGTCGAAAGGATGTGGCTACCAGTTTGCTGGGGATCTCCAATGAGGCTTGGGTCTGAAGTCACATTGCGAGCCAGGATGGCAGAAGGATCTCGCAAAAGATTCTGAACGATTGTCTCGGAGATTGGATGATAGGCTTTGCCAGCAAGCTCGGATGCTGCCAGAACCGAAAGGGAAAACTTAGGGGGGTCGGGCGACTTGCTCCGATCGTTTTTGGACTCTTTGACAAATCCATCGATTTTGATCACACCACCGGCCTGGCAACCGGTGACGGCTAGGAGTTTTGTCAGAGCCAGTTCACAGGCTTGGGGTATCGATGAGGACTTGGCAAGCTCGAATGCCAATTGGAGTACTTCGAGGGCTGCGGCATGGACAGTTGGTTCGGAAGATTCCGATTTGGCGGATTCTGAGGCGGACTTTTGCGTTGATCCAATGAGCTCAGGAGAGATTTCTTGCGATCCCAACATGGAGGCCTTGGATTGCCGATGGGTAATCGAAGGTGGAAGATCCGACTGGGTCTTGGACCCGGGAGAATCGCTAGGACCCTCAGAATCGGTTGTCGGAGGAACATAATCGGTCAGCGAATGGACAAAAGTCATTCGGCAAGATGCAACCGTTATTTGATTTCCTGGGGAAAGCGTCTTCGGAGCGTCGATCTTGGATCCGTCCAAAAGAGTGCCGTTACGGGATCCCAGGTCCCTAAGTATCCAGTTGCCGTCCTTGAAAAATATTTCAGCGTGACGGCGGCTGGCACGCTCATCGGAGACTGGAATTTCGTTAGAAGAAGCCCTGCCGACTACCAAGGTTTGGCAGGTTTCCAGACGAAAAACGTCGGTCCAGCGGTTTCCTTGGCGAATAATCAGGTAGGCAGATTGGTTGTTTGGTTGCATCGTGCAAAGGCTGAAATAAACTAAAGGGGAGCGGTTTGGGTTTCCCCCCGCTTTCCATCGTAGCACAATTTTTGGTGTTTTAACGGAGTATGATCATGCGTTTGAGAATGTCTGGCCTCGTTCAATCGTTGTTACTACGGTCTTTTGCCGTCGCAGTGGCCGCATGCTCCGTTTCGTTCCACAACGCAACGGCTCAGTTCGGAGGCGTTTTCGGCAACCGAGGAGTCGGTGGAGTCATGATCGATTCCAACGGCGTGCTACGAAATGCGACCGCCGAAGATCAGACCCTTAACCTCGAGAAACTCAGAGGTGCGATGCACGGTGCACAGGGGGATCTTGCCAAGGCGACCGATTTGCGACTCGTCTCGCTCAAGGGTATCCAGCAGATCGCTTTGGAATCTCAAAAGCAAGGAAAGGAAATCCCCGAAGATGTTTATTGCCTCGGTGGCCTGACCCGAATCGATTATGTATTCGTTTATCCCGAGAGCCAAGACATCGTGATTGCCGGTCCCGCTGAACCATGGGTTCTCGGCTCAAACGGTTCGATAGTCGGTAAAAAATCTGGCAACCCTGTGATCAACATCGATGACTTGGCAACAGCTTTCCGCTATGTCAATCAAGCTCGAAACGGTGGGATTTCGGTCTCCATCGATCCAACCGAGCAAGGATACCGTCAATTCAATCAAGCTCTCGCGGGGTTGACCTCCCAGAATATCAATCCGGCAGTTGCATCGGAGTTGGCCAGGGCTTTTGGACCTCAGCAAGTAAGCCTCTCTGGGATTCCTGCCGACAGCAATATGGCGAGGGTTATCCTAGCTGCTGACTACCGAATGAAACTCTATGGAATGAATCTGGCTAAAGCACCCGTTGCTGGATTACCAAGTTATTTGGAGATGGTCAAGAATCGAGCCAATGCGTCGACTGCACTGCAATCCCGATTCTGGATGTCGTGTGATTACGATGCGATATCGCATAGCAAAGATCGATTAGCTTGGAAGTTCTCCGGGCAACGCATCAAGACGATGACCGAAACGGAGGTCTTCGACAACTCCGGCAAGCGTAACAACACGGGTAAAGCGGATCCGGTTGCAAAGAAATGGGCAGAAAGCTTTACGAATAAACTCGGGGAACTGGCCGTCAAGGATCCCGTATTTGGTGAACTCCGAAACATCATGGATCTGTGCTTGGTCGCCGCTTTGATTGAATCCCAAAACCTCCAATCGCTAGCAGCGTGTGATCTTTCCGGGCTTCTGGGAGATTCGGCCAAGGTGCAAACCGTTAAGCTACAGACTGCCAAGTCACTGGATCCTCAGATCAGCTTCGTCCAGAGCGCCCAGTCGATGTTGGTATCGGCAAGTGGTGGAGTGATGATCGAATCGTGGTACTTTGCATCCAACATTAAAGAGAACGACACGATTGCCCAAGCACGAGTCATGAAGCCATCATTGGATTCGGCTACAAGTTGGTACAGATAGTGTATTTGGTTCTTCAGGTGTTTTTGTAGCTCTAGCGATTTGTTTTGGGCCTGGTTGCTGCGTGCTTGTGCTCAGTGAAACGGTGCTCGTGCTTGAACGGAGTTTAGCAGAGCCGCGTGCCGAGGGGTTTTTGAAAGCGGTTGGGCGCAAGCCCTCCGGTGAAGGTTCAAGGAGCAGATGCTCCGCTATCATTGGCCGATTACAAGTCTCACATGCGCTATGGCATGTGAAGGTATGTAAAGGGCAACGGGCATCATCCTTCGACCGAATCGGGTTGAGTCGGTACGCTTGTTGAAGTCGTACCCTGCGTTGGCTTCGATCGTTTCGCTACTTCTGAAGCTTCGGCTATCGCGAATTCGACATCTCGAATTTTCTCAGACAACTTAATCGCGTTTTCGGACTCTGCGTTTCCGAAAACCTGAACCCATTGGTTCGTAAGCTCTTTGTGCTGAGCTTTGAGATCTTCAAGCACCCGAGTTGCGTGTTCAAACATCTGCTGGTTGGGTTTGTGTGGACGATACCTATCTAACGTTGCTTCGAGGTAAATCGTTTGTTCCTCGATTTTGGATTCGTCGGCCATGGCTCGATCGGCCCTGGCCAGGCTGCGATGTCCAAGGGACTCGATGGCATCACGCCTTGCCTTGTGGGAACTCTCGATAAGCCGATCCTTGGACTCTAGAGCCAGGAGATATTCACGCGACTCTCGTTGGCAGCCGGTCATGGTAGCGACCGATAAGAGTGCGGTGAGCAACAGTGAATTTATCCCTTTTTTCATGCGTCGAACCTGATTCGCTACGTTTGGGCAAAAACTGACAAATGGTTATCCGGTAATACCACTAGTTTCAGGAGTTGGCCGGCGTGGAATTCTACGGGTATTTCAAGAAAAGGCTACCATACCAATTGCATTTGGTGCCCATCTGCGAAAGGCTAGCATTCGGGTTGTTGATTAGGGTGAATTCGTCGATTAATTTGACTCTTGGGCATACTGCTAGAATCGGAATGAAACGGCTATACGGAATCTAGCGATTGCAAATAGAGACGGGATTCAAAGCGATACAGCTTTGCCGCTAACTGTTACAAACAAGGTGTCTAAGGGTATCCTTCAGGCTTCGTAGAGCATCGCAGGCCAAGACACCATCGATGACTCGATGGTCGCAGATCAACGCCAGGTCGCAGATGCCGCTTGGTTTTATGGGCCCCATGGCAAGACTAGTCGCAGTGACGATGGGATGATGGAGGTTCAATGCTCCTAAATGCCCGAGGCTAGATATGCTAAAGGTTCCTAAATGCTTAGCTCGCTTTCGCCCGCACCAACGCATCAGTAGGTGCCAATTGAAACGGCGGATCGGTCCTAGGCGTTTTTCTAGTCGCAATCCGTCCTTGAAGACGTCGTCAATCGGCTTAGAGGTAAAACAATCGATTTTGGACTGCAATTCATCGAGCGAATGATTTTGAGGAGAAGTGATTCTGGCCCAGATCAATCGCTCAGCCCCATTCGCATCCTTGCGATGTATTGTTAGCGAAACAATAGGTTCAGGATGCCTATAGAAGTAGGGTACAGGACGCGACACATAGACATCACGCAGTTGGGGTATTTGAGTCGAGACTTGACCGTAGGCATGAGCAAGAATTGCGTTCCAACCGACTCGCCTTCCTTGTGTTTTGAGCGATTGACGCCAAGTTTCAACGTCTGCGACTTGTATCTCCCCGACGAGAGGGAAACTCGGTACGTGCTTTGCAGCGATAGAAGCATCGATGGGGCTGTAGCGTTGGCTGGGTACCCATCGACGCTCGCCACGGTTTGGGCGTGTCATCGTTTGACTTCGGTCTTTTTCAGTTCGTCGAGCGAAGCTTGCATTTCGGCGTTTCCGACTCGGCTCTTTTTCGGATTGAGGATATTGGTGACCTGGGCTTCCGAGGAGAGTTTCGCCATCATGGCATCCATTTGTTTGGTGAGTTTCTTCTCACGAACTTCATTAGCGAGGTCCTCTTTGACGGCATTTACGTCTTGGACGACAGGTTCGGTGAATCCTTGGGATCTGAGGATCACGTACTGTCCACCGACTTCGATGATGCCGGACATTTCTCCAGGTTTAAGACCGAATGCAGCTTTTTCTAAGCTTGCTTGTCCTCCGAATTTACGCAGTGGAGGTACTTTTCCGAAATTGGCTCTTGAGCTTGGCTCAACGGAGTACTGATTGGCTAGTTCGCCGAAGAACTGTTCGGTGTTGCGACTTCTTGCCATCTCCCATACCTCTTGGGCCGTTCGTTGATTGCTCAAAACGATTGCAAGGATTTCTGCTCGCTGACCGTAGTTCGCTTCGAAGGCCATGCGGATATCTTCCTCGGTGACTTGGACTTGATCGGCGCAGAGTTTCTTCAGGGCTACGGTAGGCCAGACGGCATCGCGAACATACATTTCGACAGTCTTACCTTTATCGCTTAAAACGTCGGCAATCCATCGCTGAACATCGGGAGTTCCATCGGCATTGATGTACCCGTAAAACAAAGCGGTGTTTCGGATCTCTTGGTCAACCTCGGGTTGCGTTACCGTTTGACCACTTTTGGCAAGAGCGTCCTCGACGAGCTTGCGATTAATTTCACCTTCAAGGATTTTATTACCAAACCGTTTGACGCATTCCTTTTCGAGGATCTCCATCGTGACGCTTTGTCCGTTGATTACGGCAGCAATGCCTGGATATTGTTGCTGAAGTTGCTGCTGACCGAGGACGGTGACGATTTGAGCGCGATTCCTGAGTTCGGTGTAGATCGTTTCGGCAGATTGACGGAGTTTCTGCTCTTCGAGCTCTGCTTTGATCCTGGCTTGGATTTCCGCTAACTGGGCTGCTGGTGGGTTAGCTGGGGGCATGTGACGCACGCATTGCAGGGTTACGCTAAGATCGCCGACTTTAAAAATATCGGAAATCTGACCTGGCTGCAGGGCGAAAGCGATTTTCTCGAGTTGGTCCTCACCGGTGTACATCCGAATCGGCGGTAAAAGTCCTTCGACACTGGCGCTGGCTGGATCCTCGGAGTTATCTCTTGCCAAGGTTTTGAACAGATCTGGATTGGCGGTCGCTTGCTGGTGAATCTGCTGTAGTTTTGCCGCATCCTTGCAAGCGATCATGCGAACTTGTACTTTTGGACCAAATTCGCTCTGAAATGTGCGATCGATGTCTTGTGGGGAAACCTTGAGCATCTCCTTGCTCAATTCACGCAGTGCAAGCATCGGCCATACGACATCCGAGGCATAGTATTCAGGTCGAATGTCTCGTTCGTTATCTAGGAGCTTGAGATACATCTGAACGCTAAGGTTGAATTTTGATGCAATCCTCCCAATTTCGTCGTCGACATCTTTTTGAGTGATTTCGATTTTGCGTTCCTGGCAAGCCTGGAGAATCAAGTACCGATTAACCATGTTGTCAAGGACTTCTTCGCCATGACGCATCACGCAAAGATTTGCAAGATCCTGCAGAGTGATTTTTTGGCTGTTCACAAGCGCGACGATCGCAGGCCCGTTCTCTGAGTTCGGAGCATTCGCGGCGTCGGTGTCCTTGATGTTGTTCCGCGACGAGGTTTGGGTGCCTGAAATCTTCGTTTTGGTACCTTGGCCGGCGGGCGATCCATTGCGATCCTGTGCCTGTGTGATGGTGGGGTTGAGCACCAAAATCGGCACCAAAAAACAGTTTGCCAAAAGGCTTGCGGTGAAGAAACGACGCGCTTGAGATGCTTTTGCAGTTGGCATAGGATTCCTTTCCAATTTCACTCGGGATTCGACCCGGGAGTCTAGACACCTGCAGCAGATCGAATCAAGCCCGCTTTAGGGAGCTTTTTAAGGCTGCCCTTGAGCTAGATCTGCCGCACGGGTGACGAAATTTCCCAAATGACCTAAAATTCATCAATTGAACTGATAAACCGCCATTACCGCGACCGAATGGCGCAGGTATAATCCGACGAGTCCGGAAAGTCAGGATGGATCGCATCCCACCCTTGGCAACCTCCAAAGGCGTTTCGACCACCTTTGGGATGGCCTCTAGGGCAATCGAATCCTCAATGCGGCTTGTTCATGGCTCGGACGATCTAACTTCCGACCTATACAACTCAAAATCAGAAAACTGCCATGAATACCACCAGTCTCGATTACATCGATGACTTGTATGTTCGCTTCATCAACGACCCATCGAGCGTCTCGGAGACTTGGCGAAGGTACTTTGAGGATTTCTCCCTGAGCGCTCAATCCGAGAGTCTAGTGACCGAATCGGTCGTTGCCGATGGTTATGGGACATCGAATCCCGCTCCCGATGCTCTGTGGTTGGCTCGGATGCAAGAACGGGTCGACCAGTTGGTTCGCGAATATAGAGTGCGAGGGCACCTGGCGGCCAAGATCGATCCGTTGGGGTTCAATCGCAAAACATTGCCTGAATTGGATCCGCATGCATACGGTCTGACTAAAGAGGATTTGCAAAGGCCATTTGCAGCTCCGAATATCCATTACACCAATGGACGCACCCTCAACGATATCATCGACAAGCTTCGAGAGACTTATTGCCGAAGTATCGGTGCTCAGTTCATGCACATCGATAACCGCACCATCCGTGAATGGCTTCAGCGAAGGATGGAATCGACCGAAAACCGGTTGCCTTTGTCCCGCGAGGTACAAACCCGAATCTACACTCGGCTCACCGATGCCGCTTTATTCGAGGAGTTTGTTCGCAAGAAATACACCGGCTCTAAGACATTCTCGCTCGAAGGCTCCGAGAGTCTTATTCCACTGTTGGATCTAGCTTTAGAAAAAGCCGGTGAGCAGGGCGTTGGAAACGTCGTTATGGCGATGGCCCACCGAGGACGGCTGAACGTTTTAGCGAATATCATGGGCAAACGAGCCCAGAGCATCTTCTGGTCATTCGATGATCCGAATCCCGAGATGTTTCGCGGTGGCGGGGACGTAAAGTATCACATGGGATATAGCAGCGACTGGACGACTCGCGCGGGCGAGAAACTGCACATATCCCTTTGCTTTAACCCTAGCCACCTTGAGTTCGTCAATCCCGTGGCTCTGGGCCGCTGTCGCTCCAAACAAGACAGAGATGGAGATGTTCACCGAACCGATAATATGACCATTTTGATCCACGGTGATGCCGCTTTCATAGGCGAAGGTGTGGTTCAAGAAACTCTCAATCTCAGCGAATTGCCAGGATATCGAACCGGCGGCACCCTGCACGTAGTGATCAACAATCAAGTCGGTTTTACAACCGAACCAGATCAAGGGCGTTCTTGTACCTACGCGACCGATATCGCCAAGATGCTCGAAATCCCGATCTTTCACGTCAATGGAGAAGACCCAGAGGCGGTTGCCCAAGTCGTTGCACTGGCGATGGATTTCCGGAAGCAATTCGAAAAGGATGTCGTGATCGATATGTACGCCTACCGCAAACTCGGGCACAACGAATCGGACGAACCCCGATTTACTCAGCCCTTGATGTACGCGGCCATTGATGCCAAGAAAGGTGTTCGTGAATCGTACTTGGAACATCTCCTTAGCATGAACGGAATGAGTCGTTTAGAAGCCGACGCGATCTCCGAAGCAAGACATCAGCAACTGACCCGAGAGTTCGAACTGGCCAAGAGCGAGCCGTTTGTACACGACCTTCAAACAATGACAGGTATCTGGCAAGGTTACTACGGTGGACCCGAACCAGTAGACTTAGTTGTAAACACGGCCATCGACCGACCAACGGCAGCCGAACTGCTGGATAAAGTTAGCCAAGTTCCGTCCGGCTTTCACGTCAACAAGAAGATCGCCCGAGTTCTTGAAGATCGACGAGAGATGTCCTCTGGAAAGACCAAGCTTGATTGGGCAGCCGGAGAAGTTCTTGCATTCGGTTCACTTGCCATCGAAGGACACCCCATCCGCCTCTCGGGTCAAGACGTCGAGCGAGGAACCTTCTCCCATAGACATGCCGTTCTTCACGATGTCGACAACAATGCTCGATTCATGGCCATGGGGCATCTGCGACAAGGGCAAGCCCGTGTAGAGATCGTAAATAGTCCACTCTCTGAAGCCGCCGTCTTGGGATTCGAATACGGCTACAGCCTAGATTGCCCAGAAGGCCTCGTGATGTGGGAAGCTCAATTCGGCGACTTCTGGAATGTCGCCCAGTGCATCGTCGATCAGTTTATCACCAGCGCTGAAGACAAATGGAAACGCTTAAGCCGCTTAGTGATGCTTCTGCCACATGGCTTCGAAGGCCAAGGTCCAGAGCATTGCAGCGCTCGCTTGGAACGCCTGTTGCTTCTGACAGCCGAACACAACGTGATTGTCGCTCAGCCATCGACGCCCGCTCAGTACTTCCACTTGCTCCGTCGTCAAGTAAAGTCCAAGTGGAGTAAGCCGCTGATCGTCCTGACTCCCAAGAGCCTACTTCGTCACCCTGGCTGCACGTCCGTTCTTGAAGAGATTGAGCAAGGGACGTTTAAGAAGATCCTACCTGATGATCGGCCTGCAAGCCAAAACACACGGAGGATTTTGATGAGTTCTGGAAAAGCCTATTACGATCTTTTTGAGGAACGCAAGAAACTCGGTCGGGACGATGTCGCCCTGCTTCGCATCGAGCAATTCTATCCCATGGACCCGGCTCACGTTCTAAAAGCTCTTTCGGTATACCCAGCAGGTACTCCCGTGTATTGGTACCAAGACGAACCGAGCAATATGGGAGCTTGGCAATTTGTAAAAATGCGTTGGGGTGATGATATCGCTAAGTCTTATCCACTGATGCTAATCTCCAGACCCGAATCGGCTAGCCCGGCCACAGGTTCACTTCGATCGCATAAACTCGAAGAAAGGGATCTGCTCACGCAGGCCTTCGCCGGACTCTAGCCCTCACACGCAACACCAAGGATCCGGAGATGCAATCCACTTCCAACCATCGTCCAGTCGATATTCAATTCGACTGCCTGCCACTTAGAAGCGTCACACGCCTAGATCCCCCCCTGGACGCTTCTCCAGCACTAGTGGCTAAATGGAATAGGATCAAAAGTGCGATCCAAATTCACGGTACTCACAACAATTACTTCTTGCACAACGCTCACTGCCGATTTTACGTAACGAACAACCCCAACGCTGGTCTGATCGCCTTTAAATTCGAAGGTTTGCTCTTTACCGATACTACCGATTCAAAGGCGATTCGGTGTGTTCTAGTTGTTGAACTCGACCAAGAAAATGTTCCTTGGCTCGAACAACATGTGGTAAATTGGTTCAAGGAAACCGTCTCCAACGCGGTGATCGAGGAATTCAACCGGTTCATTCAAGCCGGGGACTCCGAGAGGACCAAGCAGCGTCTTGAACAACTCGATAAGACGCTTGCCGAGTCCGGTGGATACCTAGGCATGGGACTTTAGAGATATGAGTCAAGCTGTAGCTCGGGATCCAATTCAGGACTTTGTTCAGAGCGCAGCGGTTCATATCCGCAAAACCGAATTGTTTTATGGATGGATGATCCTACTGAGCGTCCAACTGTTTTCGGTGTTTCTATTCGTTTTGATCGATCATTGGGTTTGGGAATTCAACAAGCCTGTCCGGTTCCTGCTTTGGATCGGTTTGGCTTCCTGGAGCTTTTGGTGGTTTTTCAGGCGAGTACTTCCTCCGATGCGTTATAGGATCCACCCGGAATACGCTGCGAGGCAGTTTGAGCTGCAAGACCCAAGATCAAAAGACAGCCTTATCAGTTGGATCCAACTTAACCAAACTGCCAATACCGCTCCCAAGAGCGTACTGAACTTCGTAGGAAGATACGCTTTCGGCTTTTTGAGAAACTCAGACGCATCTCAAGTCGCTGACACCGCAAGTTTAATCAGACTCAGTGCAGCTTTCTTTGGTTGCTTGCTCTGCACGATGATTTACTTCCTGGCGAGTCCAAAAAGCGGATTAACTAGCACGGCTCGCATGCTGATGCCCTGGTCCAATATCGCTCCTGCGACCCGAGTTCAATTTGCGCAAGTTACCCCAGGTACTACCACGATCATGCAAGGGAGTTCAATCCCGATCGATGTGACTGTCAGTGGGCTTCTCAAGAGCGAAAAAGTATTCTTGCGATACGATCTTTCAGATGGTCAAGTTCGCGGACAGACCGTCCCAATGAAAGAGGAAATCCAAGGTGTCAACTATAAAATCGATTTTGGGAAAGATTCTGGTGGACTCCACCAGCCACTTACCTATTGGATTCATGCAGGTGATGCGGTAGCAGGGCCTTTCGATGTGCGTATTCAAATCGTTCCCCTGGTAGCTATCGATCACATCGATTTGGATTTCCCCGCTTATACAAAACTCAAACCGCGTTCAATCCAGCAACAAGGACACTTCGAGGCCCCCGAAGGAACCATCGCCAGCATCCACGCAGTTGCTAATCAGGAAATGCAAAATGCCAGGATCGAATTCGATCCTGTTCTACAAAACAAACTATTCATCAGCGCAAGAGAGTTCCTCGACATGCGGGTCGACAAGACCCAGCTTGAGGCAAGCTGGACTGCGACCATCGATCGAAAGAGCTCTATCGAAAAACGAATCACGAATTACCGGATCCATGCCGTCAACAGCCTTAAAGAAGCCAATCATGATCCGATTATCTACCAAGTAAAAATCATCCCAGATTTACCCCCTGAAATCGAATTCTCCTCAAATTCAAATCTCCCGGTAGAGATCCCAATCGATCAAGCAATCTCACTTGATCTGAACGCTCGCGATCCAGACTACGGTCTAACTTCGGTCGAAATCCAAGGAGCGGTCGAAAATAAGTTAAGCCCCCAAGAACCTAAAGTCATCTTCCGCGAGGTTTTATTCGAAGCTCCAAGCGAAGAAGAAAACCCGAGAAGCAAGAATGCCCAATACACGTTTGTGCCACGGAACCACCAGTTCAAGGTAGGTGACCAGATCGATCTTGTCGGTATCGCCAAAGACAACTTCCATAACCCAACTAGCCGAAAGCTCGATCCACAGAAGGCTTTATCGCAGGTGATGCGTATCCGCATCGTCGAACCAGAATCCAAAGTCGAAAATTCGCAGGATCCGAGCGAACTGTCCGCACCGAGTGATCCTAAAATTACGGAGGCTCAAAACCCCAACCCAAAGCAGAGAGTCGATTGGGATAAATTCCGAGAAAACCCAAAGAACAGTGCTGCCAAATCAAACCCGAGCATGAAGCAACAGGATCCTTCTCAAAAAAATCCATCCGAACCTAACCAATCACAAACTCCTAAGGGTGGCCTATCGAGTGGTTCAGATCGTGGAGAGCAAAAATCAGGATCCAATCAAGAAGATGCAAACGGAATAAATAATCCGTCTAACGCCACGCCAAGCGAGCAAGCTAATCCTAATCAATCAGAGATGAATGGTGGTGCTGCGGCATCCTCAACCGAATCGGACTCCAGGGACCACTCGCAGATGAAGTCTGGAAAGACTCAAAGTCAATCGAGCAATCAAACGACGAATCAGGATCGTGGTGCATTTGAGAAGATCCAGCAGTTTCTCAACGAGAAGCAACAGAACCCGTCGGGGGATCGACAAGCCAATCGCGCCAGGAACGATTCGACTGCCCCCCCTGAGGCTAACTCGGAAATGAATGATGATGCTGCAAACAATCAAGCAGGCAGCGACAAAGCAGGCAGCGACAAAGCAGGCAGTGACAAAGCAGGCAGCGATAAGGCAGGCAGCGATAAGACAGGCAGCGATAAGGCAGGCAGAGATAAGGCAGGCAGCGAT
>JAJTFC010000137.1 GCA_021298315.1 Planctomycetaceae bacterium | reverse complement strand
TAAGCCAGAGCCTCCACGAGCCAATGCAGAGTAATGGGTTCGATGCCACTCGGTTGCAACCCCCTGGTCGCTCATGTACTGGCACATCGGGGAAACGGCAATTCGATTTCGAAGCGTTACGTCTTTCAACGAAAAAGAGTCGAACAGGCTTGGCATACTTGGCTTTGGATTTCTCAATGGGTACAGCAACAAAAACAAGACGGATAGTTTATCGCTATTGTTTGGAGTATCCAAGTTGGCAATCGCTCTTGCCATGGATTCGATTCGCAGATTAACACAAAAGCGGGTGGAAATCTCCCTCATAAGCAACCATCGATCTTCGGGATCATCAAGATTATGACGGTTGTTCGTCCACTGTGCGCTTGCCAGTCTTGGCCAAACAGTTACCGGATCGAGTCTCTAGCATGAACAAGACAAGCAAGGACATGGGGAAAATGGCAACTGCAGCAACCGCTCAATCGTCTGCCGGTCAGGCACCAAGATTTGGAATTCTAATCCACACCGCGAATTAAGAAATGCGGAATTCGAAGCCAAGGCACCCATGACAACCATGTTTGTAGGATACCAGCAACCCAATAGAAGAGTTGGCAAACCCAGTGTCGATGATTTCTCCGAAATCATCGCTCAGCACCGGCGCACGGCCCGATTCAAATCAACAACCCCAAACCATGCCTCCTTGCGGCCGAAGCTTTTTTACGGCATTGATTCGATTGACTCAAACGAAGACCAGACGCAGCATTGCAGGGGGCTTAGTTCAATTCCTCGCCGTTGGCTGCGGGTTAAACGAATGTTCGCTTGCGCGAACAGAGTGTCGATGATTTCTCCGAAATCATCGCTCAGCGCCAGAGCATGGCACAATTTAAATCAACCAACTCAAACCATTGTTTCTTCAAAGAGGTCAAGCTTCTATCCAACACTAGCGATTTTCCAACACCTTCTTGAGAGTTGCTCCAGAGTCGCCGGAAAAATAGAGTCCATCGGTGTGCAGAAAGTACCACTGCTTGCCCTCAGTTGGATCGCTTGCTACTGCAATCAATCCGCCAGTTGGAAGCGGATCATCGCCAATGGGCCTGGGCTCGATCCAAGAAAATTCAAACGCCCATCGCTCACTCATCGAATACCGGCCAGCCTGCTTTGGTACCAACGAACCTGTGATGAACCGTCCGAATTTCGCATCTCCTTGCGCCGCTGCTCCAACGGCGGTATAGGGCCGAAACCACTCCAAGTTCTTCTCCGATGGATACAACGCCATATGCCAACCCTCAAAGACCTGAGTCTGGTACCCATGGCTCGTCGCATAACGCATCTCGTTGGTCGATTGCATGGCTTTGTCGAATGCGACATTGTAAAACCCACAATCGTCGCGCTGCTCGGATACCACGATCGTTTTTGCATCGTCGCGAGTGATATAGGATTTCGATGCCTTGGCCTCCGTGACTATCCGAGGCTTTCCCCGACCCAGATGCTCCATAAGAACATCCGAGCAAGTGGTTACACACAAATGCGTCTTCCCACGCGCTGGGGCCGGATAGTATTTTTCCCAAGGCCACACAACCACCGATGTAATCCGCTCCGATTGGCAACCTAAATGCGTAAACGTCTTTCCACCATCTTCACTCTTGAAAAAACCTTTCGATTCACAACCGACAAACAAACGCTCGCGATTGCGAATATCGATCGCGATCACTTCTCCACAAAGCGCCGAAGGACCTTGGCCATCAAAGTCCCCTTCGAATGCCAACTGAACCCAACTCGATCCCCCATCGATCGACTTCCATAGTTTACCTGCCGGCCCCTTTCCGCTCGCCCGATAAAGGATCTTCGAATCCACCGGATCGATCGCCACACTTCGAACGCAAAGATCCTCTTGGCTGAGATCACCGTTGATGCTAGTCCAACTCCCACCGCCGTCGCGGCTGATCATCAAGCCTTGATGGTTCGATCGAACGATCACGGTGCGTGGATCCGAAGGCGCAACGACAACGCCTGTCCAACGGTCTCCATGGGTATCAGTAGCCGTCTGTACACTTGGCAATGCAGGCAACTTCGCGGAATCCGTATCGAACGCAACCGACGAAACCGACGCAAAGTAATGGGCTCGGGCATCCTGTGGCAGTGCACTGAAAAACAACCCGACATCGAGTTCTTTCGCCATTTTCTTGTATTGCACAGCCCCAAGTTTCCAGTCCGTACCGTCTGGGCTCGACCAAGCCGTCCAGAGATCTCCCTGACGCGCGATGCGTAACCACGGATGGTTCTTTGGAAGTTCGTACGAGGAAATTCGCCCCGCACCAAAGTCGGTAAAGTCTGCGGAACTACGAAGCCCATCGGCTGCGGTTTGAACGAGATGGAAATCACGCCCCCATTCCCAATTCCGTCGCTGTCCATGCTCACGCGCAGTGAGCCCGACCCACGCCCGGCGATTAATCGGCTCACCCTTTTGCCCGTTGTATTTCGTAACATTGCACTCGGCCACAAAATCCCCGGACACTCGCTGGGTCAGCGTGTGCATTCCACTCCCAAAAAACGAAAAGCCGTCCGGCCCGGTTTGCCAAACCCCAGCCGACGACTTCAAGTCCCCGACGCTGTCGTAACGCCATGGCAAAGCCACCTCGGGCCCATCATTCAGTAGCGTTTGAGCTTGGGTATCGAACGTCTGGCCATCTTCGAGCAACGCACGGGCCCAAATCGACGACTCGCCTCGGGGCAAGGGGCCGGTGTACTGAACTTGTGAATTTTCGCCTTTAGCTAACAACCAACGATCCAGATAAAGCTGCAACTCTCGAACTCTTAGCGTTCCTTCATCCTTCGATACACGGATCGTTGCCGTGCCATCCTGATGCAACTTGGAAACCAACTCTAGCTTTGGGACGGCTTCGCTTGTAGGGGTACTCAACTGCTCGATCCGAATCGGATGCTTGGGTATCCCCGCTCCCTCCAAGCAAATCGCGAAATTCAATGCGGGCAACTGATCGACCAAATAATCCACTTCGATCGGATGAGAACCTTGGGCAAGCACAACCGATGCTGCCTTTTCCGTAGTTCCGTGCTGACCATCCCATTCCAAAGCGGATTGTCCATCGAGCAAGATGCGGAACGCACCGTCGATTTGAGCGCTGAGGATATAGGGACCATCGGCGGGGATATCCAGATAACCTGTATATTTGATCGCAAAACCATGGTCGCGATCCTCCCGGATACTTGTATCGAATCCACGCGAGATGCCTTCTCGAACTTTCTTGCCCGTTGCCCATTCATCCAGGTGAACCCAAGCGTGCTGCTCATCGGGTTGTTGCAAGGGAGGGTTGAAGTAATGGAGGCGGCGTTTATCATCTTTGGTCCAGAGCTCATAGCGGAGCCCTGGAGTCGTCGGTGTCGATAGAGGCGCACAAGCTGCGATCTTCGCCATGGCGATAGGAGCAATCGCAGCGTTGGAAGATTGATCGAAGATATCGGTCATGCGCACCCGCACGGCGAGAGGATCGCCTCGGTAAGATACAATCGCATGCCTTGCCGATGGTATGACCACAGCCTGCTGGGCGATGGGGTTGCCCTTGCACTCTGGATCTTCAAACACCTCGATATGAAACGAAAGTGGTGGGGTCGAGCGGGAGGGTACGTCCCATGAAACGGCAAGAGCATTGCCAGCAACAACAGCACGCAGATTCTCGAAAGCGGGGCGATCAAGCATCGGGTGCCGAGGTTGTTTGGCGGTCAAGGAGTGCGACTTGCTGCCATCTAAGGGTTTGCCTGAGAGTTTCAATGGCAGATTGTCCGGGCGCTGCGCGTACTCGAGGGCAATGTATTCATGGTCTCCTTCGGGTTTCGTATTGGCGACGACATACTCGGTTTTATCGATCGAGATGGTGTCGGAACTGCGCCAAGTGCCATCCTTGCGATAGTAACCGAAACGGCGATGCAGCGATCGAACCGCTTTTTCACTAGTCAGAGGCTCCAGGAATCCACTGTTGCCTGTAAACGAATTGGCTTGGATTGGAAGCTGAGCGATACCGATCAAATGCCACTCCCCGGAGCGATGGTCCTTCATCCAACGTCCTACCAATGCGTTTGAGCTATCCTTAGGTTGCCAGACACGAGCGACCATGGTGTACCATTGGTTTCTCTCGACAAAAGGCCATACCGTGGCGCCCGTCGTCCCGCTGCTTCCTTCTCCGCCATAATCGTTCTTGATGTACAGATTCGGCGCGACGTCAAGGAATCGCACTGGGGTACCTCGATCGTTACTTCCCCAAAAAGTCCAAACGGAACCGGGTCGAAATGCCTCTTGCTGGTTTTCGTCGGGGTTAGGCAGTTGATTCTCGCCATCCGCTAGAAAGCTCGTAAAGCCCGCGTAGAACGAGATGTTATTCGGCTTGGGATTGAAGCTGGAATTCCAGTTGGCGAAATAGGAACCCGAAGGCCAGAAGGGCCAACGCAGGTCCATCATGATGATGTCCGCACCGTCCTCGATATGCTCGCGATACCAAGTTGCTTGGGTGGGCGTTAACAAAAAAGCAAAAAAAATGATCGCGATGCCAGTGATCCTCACAGAGGATCGGTTATGGTGCAATCGATTGGTCGGATGGGTCATGGAAGTACATCAGTTCGCTTGTGGAAATTCAGGCAACGAATTCTATTGGATCCATGGCAGCTTAACAGCGTGTTACCTGCGTTTCCTCGCATGAAATACTGTGCGGAATTGGCTTTTGGAATATCTGTTGCCTGAGGCTAGCCACCGGGCCGCAGGCCCAGTAACCCGAAGTGTAAACGAGGAAGCACTCGAGTGTGCGTCATGCGAAGCCATCGGCCGTGTACTGACGCTGCCTCCCTCACCGGACGGCTTGCGCCGTTCCGCTACCATTTGCCGATTACTAGGAAATGCAACTTCATCAATGTCCCGATTTGACGGTTTTGCGCAGTAGCCGATGAGCCAAGAATCGGTAAGATAGCACACCGCGCCTGTGTTACATAAAGTTAAGAATCGATCGGGTTCCCATTGTTTCCTCAAGCGGCGCGAGAATGTCTTCCATGACGTCGGATACTGGGTCGGTCACGCGATGGCTGCAGCGGCTTCAGGCTGGCGAATCGGGTGCGGCCCAAGCGATTTGGGATCGGTTCTACCAGCGTGTCGTCCGGTTCGCCGAGCTGCAAATGAAGCGAAATGCCGATCGGGCCGTCGATGGTGAGGATATCGCCCAAAGCGCATTTCGTGCCGTGTACCATGCGGTAATGAACGGTAGATATCCAGACATGGATAATCGCCAGGAGCTATGGCAACTTCTGATCGTGTCCATACGCAACCGTGTCCGACGTCATTTCCGTGACATTCACACACAAAAGCGGATGGTTAACGAAAAGGGTCTGCTGGTAATGCAGGACCGATTGAATCCGATTGAAATAAGCGGGCCTGTGGCACAAGCTGAGCTGGCAGATCTTTTGGCGATGCTCTTGCGAGTACTCGATCAAGAAGACCCGACTGGAGAGCTTCGGCAAATCGCACTCCTGCAACTTGAAGAATACTCAGCAAGCGCCATCGCTAGGAAATTGAAACGACGAAAGTCTTATATTTTGCAACGAGTCCGAATGATCCGTATTCTTTGGCAAGAGTCAGCCCTCCTATGAGCGAACTATCAAACGCTGAAGAGCTGTACTCCCGAGATCCCTTGCCCGCCTCGCTATGGCGTGAGGTGATCGCGGCAAGCACGTTGTATGCAGCCCTCTTGGAAGAAGAACCAGTGGCCGATCCGGTCGAATTCGCCTCAAGGCACCCACAAATTCCGACAGAAATCCTCTTGCCAGAACTTCAGCGCATTCAGGCCGAACAGACTCAGGACCAGAAACGCTCTATATCCCATGCAGACTGGTTAGATCCCCAAGATCGCTATACCGATTTGGAGCTGATAGGCACCGGAGGGATGGGTGAAATCTATCGGGCGCTCGATGGTGAATGCCAAAAACTCGTCGCGATCAAAAAGATTCGCAAAGAGCATCAGGACAATCCGGAGGCACAATCAAGATTTATCGCCGAGGCCGAATTGACGGCCGAACTTGAGCATCCCGGTATCATCCCCATCTATGGAAAAGGTATCGACGGTCTAGGTCGAGAGTTCTATGTGATGCGGCTCATCAGTGGCAAGGGTACTGGGACACTGACCGATACCATACGAGACTTTCACGAGCAACGCTTTGCCGAAACGAGCAAGGATTCGCGTCTTTTGCCAAGTTCCTTCGATCGACTCAGGGATCTGGTCAGACGCTTGGTGGATGTGTCCGATACCATCGCTTATGCACACCATCAGGGAATCGTTCACCGGGACTTAAAGCCGTCGAACATCTTGATCGGGCCCTTTGGTGAGACCCTGATTGCCGATTGGGGGCTGGCCAAAAGAATAGGATCCAGAGCCGACGAAGGAATCCAGAGCCCTACGCATAACGTGATCAATCGCCCGGAAGCCTTGCCATCATCGCCACCAGAAGCAACCGGCGGTGTTGGTACCCCGGGATACGCAGCACCGGAGTTGGATCAAGGCAAATCGCGAGAGTACCTTTATTCTGCGGATATCTATTCGCTTGGTGCCATCCTTTACTGCATCCTGACCGGGACGAGCCCTGGGAAGTCCGAGGAACTCTTGCCGTGCGAACTGAATATTCCATCGATCGCCTCACTCGAGGCGATCCGCCGTAAAGCGATGGCAAAGGAGATTTCTGAGCGGTATTCCACAGCGGAAGCATTTCGCCAAGACCTCTTGCACTGGATCGAAGGCGAACCGGTCTCAGCCAATCCAGAGGATTGGTGGGAAAAGGCGATCCGATGGCCCAGCAGGAATCGCTCGAAGGCAGCCGGACTTACCGGTGCGCTGGCGATCGCGTTCATCGCAGGAAGCTTGTTTCTTGCCTACCAATCTCGCCAAGCGATTTTGTTCGAGAATCAGTCCAAACAACTGCAGTTGACACTCGACAAATCGGAGTCACTTTTGGAGCAGACGCGGCAAGCACAACTGTTTGCCGAAAGGGCCAAACAGCAAGCCGAGATCGCTCAGCAGCAAGCCGAGCAAAAGGAAAAAGAAGCAACCGATAGCAGGAGTTTGGCCGAGAAACGAGGAGATCTTGCATTCGACGGCCTCATGCGTTTCCAAGAACTCATCACCAGCAATTCCGAATCCTTTCATTCGAAGGAACTTCATTCCCTGCACGAGCAATTGACCGGCCAGTCCAAGGAGATCCTCGAGGCGATCTTAGCGGACCTCGAGCGAGATACCATACCCTCGCACAGCAGTCTCAAACGACTCGGAGAGTTGACGCATCGGTTTGCAGTCCTGGAGGGAAACCTTAAGCGAATTGATTCCTCAAATGCCATCTTCAATCGAACTTGTGAATGGATGCAGCAGCGATTGGATGCTCGTGATCTCCCGATGGGTACCGAGCAAGTCCTTCAGCTGCAAATCGGCAAACTACGCAGTTTGCAAGGAACGCATTCCTTACGAATCGGGCGCCGTTCCGAGGCCCTGCCGAATCTCAAGGAGTCTATTCAGCGATTAGAACATCTCATCGATGATGAAGAGCTAGCGGTCGAGGACAGATACCAAGCGGCTTCCTCTTTAGCCTGTTCGTTATCCTCATTATCGATGGTTGAATTTTACGAAGGTAATTTCGAACGAGCTTGGACCCTCCAGGAGCAAGCGATAGAGCATTTGGGATCGATGGAGCCCAGAACCTATGATGACGCAATGGTGCGAGTTCAGATCCACGGAAATATGTCCTTGGTATGCGAGAGGGCTTCGCAGATCGATCGAGCCATCGCGGAGTTGGAGCGAGCATCCCTGGATGCGGACATTGCCGAGCAGAGGATAGCCGAGATACCGGGTGGGGTCACAGAGGGCTATAGAGAGGTGAAACTAACAAAACATCATTTGCAAGTTCGTTCGCAAGTTGGGCACGAACGTGCTCGATTGCTAGTCGCCACAAAAAGCGATAGCGTCGCACAGGATGTCTTACGATCTCTCTTGAAGAAGGAGCTTGCGTCACTCCTACAAGGCCCCACCGACTCGACGGCTCTGGAATGCTACCAAACGACAGCTGCGAAGCTACAGGCTCTGTTGGTTAGCACGGGGGATCATCAAGGTGCCATCGAGCTGATGGATAGCTGGGTCAAGCTTGGTGAGAACTTGGTTGAAAATCATCCTGGAAATGATGCCACAATGCTGTTTTTGATCATCGCACATCATTCTTTAGGGCATTTGAACGAGCAGCTTGGAATGAAAGATGTCGCCTTGGATAAATACCAACAGGCGTTGAAGGATTGCGAGCAAGCGACCATGCTCTCGATGCAAGGGCCTGCGTTGGCATATCAGCGAGTGGAGTTGGAGATACATTTATTTCAACTCCAGCTTTCGACTGCCACTTGGATCGAAGTAGAGCCATACTTTGAACGCGCGGTGCATTCGGCTGAACAACTCGTAGGCTCGGGGGACAACCATGCGGCACTGTTGTTCTTTGCCAAGAGCCAACTGGCACGAGGCATTTCCGAGATGCGGACGGCCGGGCAAGAAGATGCGGCCCAAAAGTGGTCCACCGAGTTGCGAACCAAAAATCTGGGCCCTTGATTGCTCCAACATCTTCCAACACTCAGGCCCACTGTGCCAAAGCAAAAGGGGACAGAGTGTAATTAGCAGAACGACCGCTTGGCCGCTTGGCTGTTCCCCTAACGCCTAATGCCTAATGCCTAATACCTAATGCCTTACGCCTTGCTGTCGAGTCGGCTGAAAAGCTCAGCGATATCAACTTGCCAACCAGGCAGAACCTTGCCACCATCGATGATCGATTCACCCTCGTAGACCGTGGCGTCTTGAGCAGAACGAAATACCGTCACGCTTCTTGTTCGATGCTCGACCATCCATAGCAATTCGACCCCTGCTTGAAAATACTCTCGTCGCTTGCGAGACATCTCCGCATAGGTGTTGCTGGTGCTGAGCACCTCGATCACCAAATTAGGAACCAATTCGGGGATCGGATCTGAAGGAATTCTTCCAAGTGGCATCCGGTTCCAAGCGACGAAGGCGACATCCGGTCCTCGCACGGTGTCTCCGAAGAGGCGAGTCATTCCGTCGGCACCCGTGGCGACGCCAAGTCGATTCGAGTCGAGATAGTTGTTGAGCCATTGCAAAAGGATGCCCGCTAAGAGCGATTCCTGCCAACCCATGCTTTTCTCCACCAAAGTGCCATCGATAAGCTCGTAGAGTCGTCGCTCGGTATCCCTCAGATAGGTCACGTCCTCGACGGTCGCTGTCCCAGGGGCGGGTTGCGTTCGAATACGAGAAGCTGGAATATTTCCAAGATCCTGAAGCCTTTCCTCCCAGGTTGTCGGTAGTGCAATGTTCATCACTGTCTCTCGTCGAGGTGCTGTGCCCGATAAAACGTTCGCATCCATTTTAGTCTTGAATCGTACCAAGTGAAAAGCACCTGATAGCCCCGATTTTATAACCGCTAACGAACACTCATGAGCGCTAATAAAAACCCGACCGCTGATAAACACTGATGAACGCTGATACGAAATCCTAGAAGAATGCGTTGCTGTTTGACGTTAGCCGACTAGCGCCAGCGTCGGGCTTTGACCGTACTGGGCACAGCGCAATCGATCATCTTGATGGG
>JAJTFC010000136.1 GCA_021298315.1 Planctomycetaceae bacterium | reverse complement strand
TGCTTGCTGAATCTCTATCGAAACGGCCAAGACAGCATGGGTTGGCATGCAGACGACGAACCCGAGATGGGGCATGTCATTGGCTCGGTCTCGCTCGGAGCACCGCGTAAATTCAGAATCAGACACAATGCAAGCCGACGGACCGAGGATTTCGTCTTGGGTCACGGTTCGCTATTGATCATGGCAGGCAATATGCAGCAGCACTGGCAGCACGAGGTTCCCAAGACCAAGCGACCTGTCGGCAAGCGGATCAATCTGACTTACCGAATGATCCATCAGTGGATATAGTCGCTACAGCGATTGTTTTGATCCTGGCTGTTGCGTGCTCCTGCTCCTGCTCCTGCTCCTGCTCGAAGGTAAACATTCGGATGTCGTCGAACTATCGGGCCGACTACCAGGGTTCCAGCCTTCTTAAAAAGGCGATCGCCTTGGGTCGATTCAAGCGTTTTCGAGTACGAGCCACGATAGTTCCCTAAGGCCCCCTCCATTTGAACAACCGATTTCTTTAGCGTTGGGAAGCCTTGCTTGGAGCTGTTGGCGATTTGAGTTGCTCGATGCGAGCTCGGTACTGCTTGGCCAAATCCACTTGGCCAATTTCCTGATAAGCCTCAGCGATTTTCTCAAGCGTAGGGATCGGACTTTTTGAGTTCCGAAGCGATCTTTCAAATTCTGCGATCGCCTCGGTCCAGCGCTTTTGCTTGGTAAGGATCAATCCGAGGGTGTCTCGATAAGATCCCGAGGTGGGAACCAGTTCGACGGCTCTGCGGGCTTGTTTTTCAGCTCTCTGCAAATCCTCAACAAACGCATCGATGCGATCGGCCTGTAGCCATGCCAAGTTGTTTAGCGCTGGATGAAAATCGGGATATTTACCCACAAGATCCGACAGCCATTCGACCGCTTTGTTTCGATCCCCTTGGGAGAGCCAAAGATTCGTTTTAGCGAATAGTAGTTCCGGCGTGTAATCCGACTTGAGTAGCAGGCTATCGATTTTCTCCAGGAGCTGATTCTCGATAGGCTGTGCCTTCGGATCGGCACAAAGTTGCGAGAGAGCTTCAAAGGCCAAACGATTTTTCGGGTTCCACTCGATGGCTTGTTGCAAATGACTCCACTGCTGGTCGACAGGGCTCTGAAGGTTTCTGTGTTTCTGATATTTCATCAAATACACATCGCAGATCCCTTCAGAGAAACGCAGGTCGTTGGTGAGACTCCATCCAGTTTTCATGCTTTCGATGGCTGAATCGAATTCCCCCAGTCGCCCCAGTGCGGTTGCATAGCGTAGGCGAGCCTCGGCGTCAGCAGGGTTCTGGCCGACAAGTCTTTCGTAAACTTGTGCGGCGCGGCTCAACGCA
Organism: Planctomycetaceae bacterium; assembly: GCA_021298315.1. Taxonomy (GTDB): domain Bacteria; phylum Planctomycetota; class Planctomycetia; order Pirellulales; family Pirellulaceae; genus JBKCUI01. The sequence goes on along the minus strand of JAJTFC010000136.1, from coordinate 11,426 downwards.
TTTCTCGCGGAATTTAAGTCGCCACGACCAAGGAGGATCTCGGCGAGTGCAAACCAGTACTCCGGAGCGCTTTGAGCGAGCTTGGTCAGTTCGCTCGATGCCTGCTCGATCTGTCCAGTAGCGATGTAGTATTGGCTTCGCACTCGTTGCAGGGGAATATCTTCTAGGTTGCTCGACTGCTGAAGATGCCAACCCAGAGCCTTAAGCCCCTGAGCATCGATGGGCTCTTGACCCAGAATTCGAGCATAGGAAAGAGCTCTGGCTCGGTGCGCTTTCGAAAAACCTTGCGTATCCTCCGGAGCCAATCGCTCGACAATACGATCGGAGATCGGGGCACTCAACTCTAGATCTACCTCGGCCAGTTGTCGAGCCAGTTCAAAGCGGTCTTCGAATCCGAAGACCGCCGAGTCGGAAAGAACCCGATGTCCGATTCGCATCAGTTGACCTGCGGGCGATGAGCGATCGAATGCTTCGAGGCGTTTGCGGTACTGCTTTTGAATCGATGCCGAAGAGGCACCAGCGACGACAGCTAACCCCAAAATAGCAATCGCGAAAAAAACCGACGGGATCGATCGGATGAAAAGCTTGCGACGATTCTGATACACCGCTGGAACGGATGCATCGGGATCCTTCCTAAGCCAATACTCGTAAAAATAGACAAATGGCTCGGTGAGTTGGCGAGCAAACCGGTGGAGAAATTTCTTTAACCAAGTAAATACAAACATCGGGCGTTCACCAAAAAGCAACTTGTTAGAATCACCTAAGCGGCCTTCGATTATAGTTCGCTAAAGCTACAATACCCAAACGTTTTCTTCTTCAAACTTTCACTAACAGGAACAGTCCATGGCTCGAGACACACTGTTTTTACTTAAAGAGGATTTTCCAGACGGACCAGGAGCACCCTACTACTGCCCTGACTGCGCCCAAATCACCGGAGTGCTTGCCTATTTCCCCAAGCTTCGTTACCAAGTCGACATTCGATACGTGGATTTTGCCAAGCCTCGCAAAGAGATCGTCGCAATTCTCTCCGAGCAACATCAAGGTTGTCCCGTGCTGATTCTCGATCAACCTCCTGCCATGGACGCCCTGGCCTACATGACCGGACAGATCAACGGCAAGAGCTTTATCTCCGGCGCTAAAGCCATCGGTAATTATTGGGCTTACAAATACGGTATCTCTCGACCGCACTAAACCCTATCTACTCGCCAAAGCATGCAACAGTACCTTTGTCGGTCAGGGCGATGATCTTGCCCTGACCCACTGCGCACGAGGCGAGCAACTGACCGCTGAGTTGATAGCTCCAAACCTCAGTGCCATCGAGGACATTCAACGCATAGAGGTTTCCATCGAGACCTCCGACCCAAACTCTGCCATCGCAGATGACCGGCGAAGCATCGCAGCGCTTCCGAACGACAGCCTCCCAGGCGAGTTTTCCATCCGCAAGATCGATACCCAAGACACGTCGATTGCGCGTCGTGATAACGGCAAGCTTTTTGGCTTGATTCTCACCCACCGTAAAAATCGCAGGACTGGATCGAATCTCCTGCGCTCGCTCGGCGTCTGCGAAACTCCATTTTTTCTCGTTGTTCGAAACATCGTAGGCCAGCACCTGACCAGACTGAGTCGGTACCACCGCCAACGAACCGACCACCGCTGGTGTCGAACCGCTAGGACCCTCCAAAGGCAAGCCATCGCCTTGGGCTATCCCCTGCTTTAAATCGATTTTGTGAAGCCTGCCATCGCAACCTCCTAGGAGCGCCGTTTGCTGCCAAATCGTAGGTGCCGATCGCAATTGATCCCCAGTCGAGTACTCCCAAACCTTGCTACCATCTTGCAACTTAAAAGCAAACAGCACCCCCCCTTCGCTACTGATGAGCACGAGGTCGTCGAAAAAGTTCGCTCCGCTAGCCATCGCTTGCATCACGTCGGCCTCCCAGAGCACCTTGCCCTCTTTGGCATCCAAGCAGTAGACGTGTCCATCGTAATCGCCCAGAACAAGCTTGCCATCTCGCAGCGCCAACGAAGCGACAAACCCGTTCTTGAAGGATTGCTTCCAAACCTCAGAACCATCCGAGAGGTTTAGGCAGTAGACGTTGCCTTCGACATCGGCCAACCAGCACTTGTCTTGGGCGATGACCGGCGTGCCTTCAAAACCCGATTTGTCCCAAGTCTTCTCCCAGAGCAGTTTGGGTTCTTTGGGCAATTTCCCTGGCGAGAAACCACTTGAACCGGCATCTGCCCGGCTAACGAGCCATTCTTGAGCCGATGCGTTTTGGCCAAGCCCCTGAAAAACAAGCACCATCACCAGCAATAGCAGTCGACGGCCCTTGTAGGAGCAAAAACGTTTGGATGTCATCTTTAGGTTATAAAAAAAGGATCTTCAGGAATTTTAGGGGGTAAAAGCGAGGCTTTTTCGTACTCAGCTTCGCGGTACTCGTAATCGTACTCGTACTCGAAAACGCTTGAATCGATTCAAGGCAAGCATTTGTCAACGACATCCCGATATGTCCCTTCGAGTACGAGTACCGTTTCACTGAGTACGAGTACGAGTACGAAAAGAACCAGTGGTATGAGTTGTCAGCCACTCAAACTCCTAAATGGCCATAAAAAAAGGATCCGGGAGAACTAGCCTCTCGGATCCATTGTAGTAGGTTTGGTCAAGACACAAAACCTCGGCCTTTGTGCTGGGATTGCTCCGGGCGCTCTCAGCACAAAAGCGAGCGAGATTATTGTTTGCCTTGCTGTGAGGTAACCGCTTCCATGACTCTTTCGAGGTTGAAGCTACCTGGCTTTTGGCGGGGAGGAAATTCTCGGAAGCTTTGGAGCCAGTTGCCGACATAGCCGGCCGCTGGAGCGATCATGAACATATGTTCGAGATACCAGCGCTGGTAGTCCATTCCGATGTCTTGAGCCAACTCGAATGGATCCATTCGGAGGTTGACCAAAGTCGGTGCTCGAAGCACTTCGAATGGCTCTTGCCAGACATGCATGCCGTGAGCCTTTTGAACCAAGAAGGTCGCTTTCCAGTTTCCATAGCGAAGAGCGGCCACACTGCCGTCATCGGTCCAGTAAATGAATTCTTTGCGAGGCCAAGGAGCTTCGCCCTTGAGGGCAGGAGCAAGGTCGTAACCGTCGAGGTGAACTTTGTACTCGCGGTCACCGATCTTTCGACCCTTGAGCAAATCCTCTTTGACGGTCTTGTCGCCGGCAGCGGTGACGAAGGTCGCGAGCATGTCTTCGTGAGCACCGATGTCATTGACGATCGTACCAGGCTTGATCACGCCAGGCCAACGGATCATGCATGGCACGCGATAACCACCTTCCCATTGGGTGTTCTTTTCACCACGGAACATGGTCGTACCACCGTCGGGCCAAGTGAAGGCTTCTGCACCGTTGTCGGTCGAATACATCACGATGGTGTTTTGATCCAAACCGAGTTCCTTGAGCTTATCGAGCAGGATACCGATTTGGCGATCGTGTTCGACCATACCATCGGCGTAGATTCCCAAGCCAGTTTTGCCAGCAACACCATCCTTCAGGTGGGTGAAGATGTGCATCTTGGTCGAGTTCCACCACATGAAGAACGGCTTGTTAGACTTCTTGGCCCGTTCCATAAAGTCCATGGCCTTGGTGTTGACTTCTTCGTCAATGGTTTCCATCCGCTTACGGGTCAAAGGCCCAGTGTCTTCGATACGGCCATCTGCAAAACTGTGGATAACACCGCGAGGACCAAACTTCTTCTTGAACTCGGCATCCTTCGGATAATCTGGATGCTCGGGTTCTTCTTCGGCGTTCAAGTGGTAGAGGTTACCGAAGAACTCGTCAAAGCCGTGGGCTGTCGGAAGCATCTCGTCGCGATCACCCAAGTGGTTCTTACCGAACTGTCCGGTGACGTAGCCTTGAGCCTTGAGCAACGTTGCGATCGTTGGATCTTCCTTGCGCATCCCTTCTGGTGCCCCTGGCAATCCAACCTTGGTCAGACCGGTTCGGATAGGGGATTGTCCCGTGATGAATGCTGCGCGACCGGCGGTGCAGCTTTGCTGTCCGTACCAGTCGGTAAACAACGCACCTTCCTTGCCGATGCGGTCGATGTTTGGGGTTTTATAGCCCATCATACCGAGGTTGTAGGCGCTGACATTAAACTGACCAATGTCGTCACCCCAAATCACTAGGATATTGGGTTTGCTCTGCTGAGCGTGCGATGGTGCCTGCAAAGAGGCTAGGAGGCAGCAAGCAACTGCCATCCATCGAACAAGACTTGCAATCGATTTCATAGAGTTCAATCCTACGTTGAGCGATGAAATTGGAATCCACTAATACAGTTAATTTATGCGGATTAAGTTCCGAATTATGACGCGCAACGTCAAAACCGCAAGTCGCATAAGTACATCTACTCTAGCCAAAACCCGCTAATTCTTGGGAATGAAATGGCTGTCCTGTTAGCGTTACTGAGGATCCTTCGTCCTGAGGTTCTCGAACCAGTAAAGCCCGGACTTTCCAGGGGCGACGATATCGATATCGCCATCGTTGTCCATATCGCGAACAGACATTTGAAGCCCTGTTCCAGCCGAACCTGTCCTAAAGTCTTTCAACGCGTCTCGTTTCTCGGGGTCTAGTGGAGCAGCAGGAGCAGGCTGACCAAGGTAGACAGTGGTCTTGATCCATTTGACGCTCTTGCGATCGAAGTCAAACACATAGATGCATGGCTCGGCTGTCGCTCCAGCTTCACTCTCATGCGCATAGATTCGTTTTCCGGTGACAAACTCCAATTGACCATCGCCATCAAAGTCGGCCAAATGGAGCGTGTGGACTTGAGAGAAACTCGTATCGATTGGCTCTTTGGTCCAAGTCCGCTTGCCATCGACGGTCGATTGCTTAAGCCAATGCAGACCGAAGTCGTGCCCCATTCCCCATACGATGTCGGTTTGACCATCTCCGTCGAAGTCATGGCCGATGATCTCGATGCTGGCGGCTCCGAGTTGGAACTCTTGATGAAAGGTCCAATCGCTATCTGAGTTTGCCGGTTGCTCGTACCAACCTTGGGGTGTGATGATATCGATTCGTCCATCGGAGTTCACGTCGCCATGTCCAAGCCCATGTCCAGCACCTTGAGGCGCGAGCCTTCGAGGTTTCCACTCGACACTGGGCTTCTGACTAACAAGCTCGTAATAGAGAACTTGACCACCGACATTTGGCATGAATACCGGTTTGCCTGTCTTGAACAGATCGACCAGATAACCAGTCTCCATCGATCCGGGTTGATCGATCGGGTGCGTGACCCAAGATTTCTTCGGATCGCCTGGATGCTCGATCCACGAAATGGTTTTCGAGAAGTACGCGCAGGTGACGATATCGATGTTTCCATCGCCGTTAACATCCAAAGGTGCATCTGCGAAGTCTTCGTGGTAGTGGGGATTGCTACCGCGAGGCACTTCGCGAACTTGATGCTGCTCCCAATCGGGTGCCGCGTACCAGGAATCACCGCAGAAAACATCGAGTTTGCCATCGTTGTTGAAATCTGCCACACCGACGGCTTCGAAGGGTGAGAGGGGATTGATGTTGTGTTTCTTCCAAGCCGATGGGGGTTCTTGCGAACGTCCAATTGCACATGCAACTGCAAGTATTTGCAGAGCCATCAGGCACGCCAGATTAGCTTTCATGAATGGTGTCTCGTTTCGTTCAGTTCCTAGGAGATTTTCGTGGACAGATTGATTTTTTTAAGGGTTTTCAATGCCGTGCTCGTGCTCAGTGAAACGGTGCTCGTGCTTGTAATCGAAGAGGGCTGGCATATGCGAAAGGGCATTTGACCACGAACCTCATTATCATTCCACTAGGCAATCCCTACCATCCGAGCACGAGTAGGAGCTAGCAACCAGGTCGCGCTAGCGATTGCTAGAACCAGAACTCCAATAAGCGGGAACAACAGACCAAGGATCCCGATGGCGACCCACACCCAACGGCTCTTTGGCAACGCACGTGTAGGAAGCACCTTCATCAACGACACCGCTTGGCCTGTTGCCAAGAGTTGTTTGCGTCTTCTTGCAAGGGTCATCGCGCAGGCACTCATTGGTAACAGAGCGATCACCATCAAAACGATCATCCATAGGATCTTCGTCCAAACCCCTCCAAAGGATCCGGTGTGGAGCGAATAACTCCATTTGTTCCAGCGAGCCTGCCAACCAAGATCTCCGTAGTCATAGCGTGCCAGAAGCTCATGATCATGGGCATCAAGATAGAGTGTCTGCGTCATGCTCGGTGGATAATCTCCACCCGATTCGATCATCACAGTTCCGGTTGATGCAGCTAACCTCTGGACAGAAATCCGCTGCCACGAAAGACCATGCTTGCTGGCAGAACGCAAGGCTTGGCCAAGCTCAAGTGGCGTTAAATCCGTACTACCGGCTTTCTTACCCTTGGGCACATCGAGCAAGTAATCGTATTGACCGGTGGCTCTTGCAAGTCCATGGTAGAGAGTCCCATAGACTTCGGAATAGTGAAGCCCATTCCAAGCGATCGTAACGATCGCGATGGTCGATAGCATGCCTGCCGTAACATGGAACTTACGGAGTAACAAAAACACCGATGCTCCCGTCGTGGATTCCGGTTTACCTAATCCCGAATCTTTATTTCGAAACCACAATAAAACCCCCAAGAGCGTCGTGGCAATCAACCAAGTCGCGGTGAATTCCACGAGCAATCTTCCAAACCACCCCATGTACAACGTGCGATGAAATAGCGTTGTGCTTGTAAATAGATCGTTATCGTTGGGTTCCTGCGTGTTGGCACCTTGTGCCGACTCGGGACTTGGATAGAGCTCCCCGGTGTTTGTGTTGACGTAATAGCGTTGCTGTGGCCAAGGCTTATTCTTGGGTGCGACCAAGACGCTCGGAAAACGCCCCTTGCGATTCTCTAGCTCGACTCGCCAAACGACCAACTCGGGCCCAAGCTTCTGGTGAACCATTGGGAGAATTTTGTCATAGTAGTCTTGGCTAAGACTCTGCTCAAATTTACTTTTCTGCCATTGCGAATCGGCAAGCTGTGTTGGATAGAGGCGAATTAAAATCTCATCCTCAAAAAGCAGGATGCCACCGGTGATGCACATGAGCAAAAGAATCGGAGTGATCAGAACCCCAATCCAAAAATGCCAATAGAGCAAAAAAAGCCGATCGCTGATGGACGACTTATTTCTCGGATAGACCATCTTCCATCATCATATGAAAGACCTGAGAAACACTCTTATCAAATGGTTCTGTCGAGGTCTTGTACTTTTCGCACACGCCCAGGACCCGACGATGAAACTCTCGGATTTGATCATCGGTGACGTCCTTGCGCAAACTCAGTCGACCCGATCGCGGTTCCTTGAGCCCTAAACCCTGGAATGCAAACTCCATCTCGGTCATCGACAGCTTGCCCTCGCTGGCGCATCGGAGCCAACGATCGCAGGTCTTTTGGATATCCTCTTTCTCTTCGTCGGTAAAACCTTTGGACTCTTTGACATACCTGAGCACATCCTCGACGACACCCCATTGCAAGATCGTCGAGTCGTTGAGACGAATGCCCAATCGACTAAGCTGCCTGCTGGTCAAATCGCCTTGTTCCATTTTCGAGGCTAGATCGTTTAGTTCATCGATGATCGCTGTCTGATCGCTCTTGCTCAGTGCCGATCCATCCACCCATGGGATCAGTTGATCTCGCACTGCACGAGCTGCCCTAGGCCCTTGATTGCCAGTGAGCATAAAGGACATATAGGCTACCGCGATGCACATGAGCATCAGTCCGACAACGAACACGACCAAGCAAGCAGGCCCGAGCGGCACGTCCTTCTGAGAGTTCGGATCGTTGCTGGCGGCTGGGTTGTTGGTGGTGCTCAAGGGATTGCTTCCTTAACTAAGCTTCATCGAAATGGATTTCAAGAACTTCGTAACGCATCAGACCACCGGGTGCTTTGAACTCCATGGTCTCTCCAACCTTCTTTCCCATCATCGCGACTGCAAACGGACTGGTCGTCAGGATTCTACCTTTCTCGTAGTCTTCGTCGCCGGCACCTACGAGCGTATACTCTTCCTCGTCATCAAACTTCAAATCCTTGAGCTTGACTCTTGCCCCGAAAGCGACGCGATCTTTGGGCATCGACGAAGTATCGACGATCTGAGCACCGGCTAGTTTGGCTTTCAGTGCATTGATCTTGGCCTGCATGAGCCCTTTTTCCAAGCGTTCGATTTCGGCCTTGATTCGGTTGTACCCATCACGGGTCATAGGCACGTAATCGGTCATTGCAAACTCCTGTTCCGACAGAAAAAAAGATGCGACCTTTTTCGCTTGTCCAAACGAAAAGGGTCGCATCAGGAAAGACTGTTAATTTCGACGACATCATATCTTTCACCCCAGAACCAAAATGTCAAGTAGCGAAAACTTGAGAGTTTCTATCTCGACGTGGCTTCGTAGATCGGAAGATGCCTGTAAGTGACCTCCAGAGATAGCAAATTCATCGTCGTGACATACAATCGACCGGCATATTCGCCCCAAGCGTCGGGGATCGAACCGATCGGTTCCCACGACCCAGCATACGGCCCACTGGTCAATTGCGTTTCGATGAGCATCGGATAGAGAGCCTCATACCAAGCTTTCCAACGCTCTCCTCCCATATGAAACAAAACCTGAGTGGCGTAGTACCAATAGTAAGTGTCTCGCAAAGGAGCCTCTTGGGTTCCCGTCGAGGGCAGCCGCTTGAGCAACCAATCGGCACCTTGGGCCATCGACGGATTATCCCGCTTCCAACCGGTGTATAAACGCATGAGCAACCCAACGCTGGTCATCACCGGCGTGGGAACCGCACCATGCTTGGTCTCCGGTGTATTGGCAAGCCAATTGTAACGGTACAAATACCTTTCCCTCGCACTTGCTTGGGAGTGCTCGAGCCACTTCTCGATGCCTTCATAGGTTTGACGCGGAACGTACAATCCCGCGAGCTCGGCGCTCTTGAGAGCCATCATCCCCCAACCGGTCACACTCGTATCGCTACCAACGCGAGGCACATACCTCCATCCACCCTCTTGGCGGTCTTGACTATAGACGAGAAAGTCCACCGCCCTCTGCGCACCGGTGCGCAGGTTCTCGTCTTGCGTCATGCCATAAGCTTCGCATAGAGCCAAGGTCGCAATCGCGTGACTGTAGAGCCATCCGTTGCGATCGGATGCTTCCTCCATCGGTCGGTACAAATCTCCATTGGTCTTCTGTCCGGCGACGAGGAACTCCAACGCCTTGCGACACTCCTTTTGGTACTTGTACTGCACATGGCTATACCCAGCACCTTGAAAGGATAACAACGATAGAGCCGTCGCTGCTGTATCGCTTCGGATCACGGTGGCTTGTCCAAAGTCCTCGAGCTTCCAAGATCCATCAGCCCGTTGATACTTGGCGAGAAACTCAAGCCCCTTTTCGATCGACTCCTCGGTCTTGGGCCCAAGCGAACCCATCGCCTTGAGCTCCTGGTTGCTCGACTCGTCTATACGCCGCGAGCGTTGCATAAAAGCTGGGGCAGGAATCGGAACCAAGCCGTTGGCGGCCTTGTTAGGATTGCTCGCAGGTCGGAACCGATCCAAGCCTGGCGTCGAGCCGAGAGCATCGCTAATGCTCGGCAATTCAGAAGCGCTGCGCAAAGGATTGATTGCGGCGTTGGTCGATGCGATACGGCCTGCGATGGGGTCTTTGTACTGGAGTCCTTGACCGATACTCGATGGCATGGCCGATGAAGACGGATTACGACGAGTCACCTGGCCTCGATTGCCAATCAACTGTTCGATGGCAGGCTGTTCGATGGACTTTTGTTCGGTGGACTTTTGTTCGGTGGACTCTCCGCCGATGCTGCTCGGATTGCTCATCGCTCTATCGAGAGGGACTTTACTAGTGGCCCTGGGAAGATCCGCAATTGAGTCGTTTCGAATCGGAGGCCTTGGGCTCAACTCTGGCCCTGGATCTACTGACTGCATCGATCCTGCGATTTCTCGCTGGAGGCGATACTCCTGGGCTTCGGCAGAACTCGCAGCCAGCGAAGCGGTTGCAATGGGTTCAGAGGCTGGGGCCGTTGTCGCACGCTCGAATCGATCGAAACTTCGCGGCTCTGTCCGCTCGATCGAAGTGGGCTTAGCCTGTGGCAAGCTGTCTTGGGCCAGTGGCGTTTGCTGTGCAGCTTGGGCCTCGATGGCCGCTCGTGGCATCGGAATACTCCGCAAGTCCGGTCGCTCGATAGGCTGCGTATCCCCAGCGGCAAGCTCTGGCTCGATAACCTCTTGCTCGGCAAGCTGGTTGTCTTGGATCGTCTTTTGAGCATCGACACTTGGATCGTTAGGCGTGTCGAGCAACTCCAGAGCCTTTTGAGCCTGAGTCTCAGGTCGCAATTCAACTTGGCTTGCAGGGTCGATTTGCTGTTGAACCGGACGAAGATAGTCAGGAACCGTTTGGTCGGATGCCGAAGGAGTGGCTTGAAACGATGTACCTTGAGACATCGTCTTGAGTTGCATTTCGATCTTCTGGGAGCCATCGTTCCAAAGCCCTGAAAACAAGACGGTGTTGATCGCCGCGACTGTCAGCATCAAATGGACCAGCACACTCAGAAGAAAACCTGTCTGTATCGACCGCTCGGCATGCTGGGGGATCATCACATGCGCAAGCATCGTCGAGGAGATGATCACCGTAGGTATCGCCAGGCAGTAAGTCCAAGCATTGTAGAAGACCCTAGGATCGTCAAATCGAAACAATCGCAAGACCATAACCATGACCAAGATACCCAAAAGGGCGATCCCTAAGTCCAACAGCCAGATGTTCGCCTTGGAACGATTCATGGCTGAGCTCCTGCAGGCACAGTCGCATTGTCCTTCGAATCGTCTTGTGCGGTGATTCGATACGAAGGAACTTTGAGCCGATTGCACAAGTCGATCAGCGAGACGACCGACTGGAACTCGACGCGTTTGTCCCCTCGCAAAATAACGGTCTGTTGAACGGGGTTATCCAAGACGGCTTTGGCAAGGAACGGTTCGAGCTGCTGAAGGCTCAGCCGCTGGCCACCGAGCATGTACGTACCGTCTTGGCCGATGCTCACCACGAGCTCTTCGGGTTGCACGGTCATGGGCAAGGCGTTTTTGGCCGAAGGGAGCTGGATAGGAAGTTGCTGGTCGTCTTGGGAAAACTGCGTCGCGACCAAAAAGAAGATTAGCAGCAGAAAAACCACATCGATCAGCGGGGTCAGGTTCAGGGCATCGAGGGCTTTTCCCTTGTGAATCTTAAAGGACATGATCGCCCTGGGTACTGATTTAGCGTTGGGAGTTGGTTTCGCACGTGCGTGCATTGTACCGGTTAGCCCCTCTCGGGGCTATCAAATCTGATCCGTCTGATCCGTCTGATCCGTCCGATCTGTATTTACCGGAAAC
>JAJTFC010000135.1 GCA_021298315.1 Planctomycetaceae bacterium | reverse complement strand
GGCTGCCAAGATCTGTTCGCGACAAGCGAAAACTTCCCGACTTTCGACCTCGAATCGCTTTATGAAATCCTCGACATTCATGTTTGGATCGAGAAAGCTATCGTTGATTCCAGAGGGAAGATTGTCAGCTCGTTTCTCCTCTTCCTTGGACTTACCAGTACCTCCTGCATCTTGTCCGAACGTGTTTGTACCGAAGGACAAAAGCAATAAGACCAAGGTAGCGGACTTCAAAAACGGAGCAAACATCGCCGTCCTCTTTTACCGTGAAAGTGCAGAAAATCGAATGAATTGAGTATAGCCGTCCAATACGTGTCAACAACGCCAACAGATATCTGTCCCAAAGCCCGCAGGATCAGGCCTGCTAATGCGACTGCTTGATTCTCGAATCGGTGTTAACTTTAGGGCAGCCGCTAGTTCTCGCGTTGGTAGACGCCAAAGAAGAAGAGCTGAGACTTACCTGTTGGCGTGGTGTGCAAGTACTCACTGGATTCTACCGGTTCGAACGATGCCCCTAGTTCAGCATGCATCGTGGCTGCGTCGTATTGGCGGATCTGAAGACCACTGCACTTTTCTGGGCCACCTTTCGCAAACGTTCCCACGATGAAATGACCGCCGATCGGCAAGGATCGTTTGAGCAACTCGATGTAGCGTTTTCGGTCCACTTGATCCGTCAAGAAATGAAACACGGCTCGGTCGTGCCAGACGTCGAACTCGCCCAACGACTCCGCTTGGGTGATGTCGGCCACCATCCATTCCACACGCGACGCCCGTTCGCCTAGTCGAGCTTTGGTCGCTTCGATGGCGGCGTTCGAAATGTCCAACACAGCCACCTGCTTGAATCCCGAGTCGAGCAGACGGTCGACGAGAAACGATTGCCCGCCACCCACATCGATGACCCGGCCACGCTTTTCGCCGGCAGCCTCGAGGATCAAGTCCAGCGATTGTTTCGGGTCAGGCTCGTACCAACTGACTTCGGTCGAGCTCTTCGTTTGGTAAACGTTTTCCCAATGCGCTGTCTTGTCCATAAAAATTCCTGACTGCGAGAGCCATAAGAGGAGTCAATATTGTATTCGAATATGCGAATACAACAACCCGGAGATTCACACGGCAGAAGCCTGCGGAGATTCCCAGGAAGCAGTCGTAAATTAACTATGAGCCTGTCAGCCGTAGCCACCGTCGCCCGTAGCCACCTGTCGCCAGACGGTGGAGGCCTTCCTCGCCACGCCTACCACCGCTTGGCAGCCGATGGCTACTATTCAAGGGGATTGCTACCAATCAGTCGTAGCCAACTGCCACTGCCGCTCGGAACTCTCATTCGCCATAGCTCACATTGGGATTATTCTGCCAGCCTCGAATCGGTTTTCTCTCCCATTCGATCCAACAAAAAAACGGGCAACCCAGTGGTCGCCCGTTTCGTTTTGGATCAATTCTTGCAAGTTGAACGTTGAACTAAGCCTTGAGCTTTCGTCGGACGCGATAAGCCATCCCCAGTGCACCAAGCCCAAAGATCGCCATCGAGGTCGGCTCGGGGACAGCGCTAGAGGGGAATTCTCCGCTAAACGTCCCAGTCCCTGTGACATCCGTAAGTACGAGATCTCCGACCGTTGTCGTAAAGGCAAATTCTGTAGAGGCCTCCAAAGGACCTGTAACTGTCGCGTTGTTCGATAAGCTCGATAGAGGACCCACAGCAGCAATTCCTTTCATCTCGGTCGCACTAACTTGAAAAGCAAACCCCCCGTAACCGGTCCCCGGTCCGAAGAAAGCAGAACTGTCAGCTAAAAAAGGCCCAAAGTTCGCGTTGGTTATCTGGAACGGAGTGAACCCAACAATCGTCATGGTACTAACTCCTGGTTGGGACAGCATAGGGAAACCAAAAACCAATCCGGGAACGAAGTTGTCCGGGTCGGCATCGGCCGTAATCGTAAAGTCAGCACCAGAGAATGAAACTCCGCCTAAGGTCCCGCTGATCTTGCCACCACTGAGGGTGTACGTAGCAACGGCTGCATGGGCAGAGTTTACCATCAGAAAACAACCCAAAAAGACAAACGAAAGCAATCGAGTGATCATAAAAACCTCATGTAAAAAAAGTAGATTGAAGGAAACTATCTGCAAAATTGGAAATTCATGCCGAAAATGTCTTGGCAGTTGGCTCCCGAGCTACCCCAGAGCAATCGCACGTCGGCACTGATCGGTCCATGCATTGCCTAAGGGCCGTATTCGCGGGATTTACGATCTTTACAAAGTCCATTTGAAACTGATTCCTGAACAGTGCCAAAAGCGAAATGATCCGCGAAGCTCGGGGAGGCCAAAATGCCCCCATGACCAATGCACCCGCTGTTACACTCAAAATGCGTGAGCGGGTTAAACGCCAACTCAGCACCTCCTCCCACATTGAAAGAGCTCGCCAGGAAAAGAACTAACCACAAAACTGTCCATTATGGTTGTCTATCTCGTCCTAGGACAAGTGATTTTACTCATCCCCTCCCGTCGGACAAGACCCCAGAACTTTCCCTGTAATTTCTATAGCTGGATGGAAAAACCTCCCTCCTAACAACTCTGCCGCCCGAGCCTCAAATCCAACCAGTTCGTTCCTCCGCTTCTTTCTTCCAGATGCCCTTCCCAGGAACAGCAACAAAAAAACAATGCGAAGGGTGCGATGGATACAATCAGTATTTCCAAGATTTCATTCCTCAAGAAGTATCGAATATGGATTTGCGGACGAACCCCTCATTCGCAGGCAACGTGTTTGTAGGCAGTACAGGTTGATGGTCTCAGCCTTCTATTCCAACCCGCAGTTTTGTTTATCGTAGGCGAAAAGCCTCTCGGTTTATCGGTTATCAGCTCGCGAAGCCCCGAAAAACACCGTCTTGATACACGGCATTGCGAAAGTCCTCGAAATCCATGTTCGCAATCGTCAAATTGTTTTCGATCGACTGAATGGTGGATGGGAGCGCACGAAACGACCTGATCTCCTCAACTGGCGTTTGGTTTGGTTTTCGAGCAAAGTCCTTCGGGTCATCTCTCTGCGGCGAAAAACCGACGACGAGTAGCGAGTGCTCATTACCCTGGTCGCTCTGAGCGTCAACGACGAAGACCAAATAGCCAGGGTAGTCGGCTGGCAGCGAGCGAACGATATCGTGGATAGGCAGGTTCGCAAACAAAGGATCCTCGACGAATCGCACATTGGCCGTGAATTCCATTCCCGACAGAGAGTCTTTTTGAGGAGCTGCAACTAGCTTTTTGATGAGTTCCCAGGATTGGTCGCTCGAGATGCTGGCGCGAACAACCCATGGGTTTTGCGTATCGCTGTTGGACATCGTGGACTCCGGAAAGGTACCAAGCAGACTGCCAAGGATTCTGTTGTAGTATAGCGTGCCGTTGGTTGAATTTGTGTAAAATCATGCCGTCATGAGACGTTCAAAGGACCCTTTTCGCGTCACAAAAACATGCGTCGATTCAGTATTGCGGTAGTTTTTGCTATTCTCTGTTCGCATTTCGTCAGGGCTCAGTCAAGTTCGCTGCAAGAACACGTTGATAGACGACCAGTCGCTGGCTAACGCTGTAGGGACGGCGACGTCGCGGAACGTACTTTGAGGATATCCGTCAACTTGCGAAGTTCGTCGGCGTTTAACGCTCGATCAAACACCGCGACTCCGCCGATCCAACCGGTGAAGCCAACGCCGCGGCCGCTGTGAATAACGCGGCCAATCGTGAATGGCCCTCCGCTTTGAGCGTCCTGCGGTGTGTAAAGATCGTACGGATACCACCACGGATTGAGCCGCAACGAAACCAACTAGCGTGAGACTTCCTGGCCGTCGCGCAAGGCGACTTCGACCTTCGTGTAGCGATACTCACGCAATTCCACTCGATCGCCATTCTCGTCGCGCAGGACTTTCACACTCAGTGGCTCGCCCTCGGGCGGGTTGTAACATTGGTCTTTGGGAAATGACGGATCCTCCGCAGGTTCCTTGTCTAGCGTTTTGGCGTAATGGCCTTGCATGTAAGCGTTGTAGGCGGAGGAGATTAGTTTGTCATTCTTGGGATTGTCGAGCCAACGATCACCGGAGACCCCGTCCAACCAGCCAGTGAGTTCATCACGTTCATGATCGAACCCCATGGCATAGCACTGCCACGCCGCATCCAGCACGTCGGGCGGCGAATCAGCGGGCACCTCAGTGCTTTGGCCTGCCGAATTGCACTTGTGCAGGGCATACATGTTGAGGAACGAACTCCCACCGTTCTCAGAAACATGGCCACAAGCACTTCCCGCCTTGTTCAGTCCGGCGAACAGCGCGTACTGTCGCTGACCACGCTCGACCTTGGCGATGCTGGCCGTTTCCTCCTGCTTCAGATCCGTCCCTTCGTGCCAGATCCCGGTCAGCGCATGATTGCCGCTTTCCCGAATCGCCCACACAACGACCGTCAGCGACTTCCCGGCTCCCGTCAGACAAAGTCCCAGAAGGCGACAAGGAAAGGTGTTTCGGTAACGATCCCAGCCGGTTCGGCACCAAAAACGAGGACGTCCGTCGCCGCCGCTGCTGTTCTAGGTGAAAGGCTCAAGCAGCTAGTCGCAACCAACGTCCGAGTGCCATTTGCGTTTCATCCTCCGGACAAATCAGCACCTTCAATGACGTCTCTCGCACAACTTTAGTAATGGCTTCGCGGAGCGGCGCGTGGTCATGTTCTTTCCACTGCTCGTTAACTTCATGCTTTTTCTGGTCAATCGCTACGTTCTTTCGAGGAATCACCCATTGAGGTGTATGGCGATAGCGGGGGATGCAGCAAAGAAACTCACCTGACGCTAGGTCATGCGTGGCAAGGAATTGTCTTGCCTTCGCATCGTTTCGCAGATCCACACCAAATGCTCCGTCTGGGCCAAACTCCATGATCGGGCAAGTGACGCCTTTGTCTCTGGCAATTTCCAGCGACACGGTATCGCGGAAGAACACAAACTCCGCTTCGCTGAGCAACTTGACCTCTCGTTCACCGGCGCGATCGGGCGGAAAAGTGATACCGAAGACGCCGTACGGTTTGCCTGTCGCTTGAACCCATTTTTCGATTGAATCGGGTGCTACCAAATAGGGACCAGATCCGTGTAGCAGAAAATCACACTCCTCGAACGCTTCGAGGATCTTGTCTCGCGAATCAAGTACCACGATCCTTGGGAAGCGAGCTTCGAGCATCTCGCGGACGCCGTGACTGACATCGCCAGGCCAAAGCCGCACTTCCGCATCGGGCATGTGCTTTTCGAGCAGCGCCAGCACTCCGGGAGTGTGACCGATATCACCGACATTGATGGTTTGCCACGACGATCGCAGCAGAATGCAGGGCCCGGAACCGTCAGCCGAAAGGCCTCTGACTGACAAAGCAAGCGACGGGAAGAGCCAAGCACAAAAAACTAGAAAGCTATATCTCATCGTATTGGGAACCCGTAAACTTTCGGTTCGATTAGGCCTTGTTTAAAATGAGGTGTGTCCGCCCGTCTCGGGGCATCGCAAATATTGACATGCATCATAACGGTCGATACACTGTCTGGCTAGAATATACCGATCGGTATAGTTGGAAGATAGGTTGAAGGTAGCTTCCAACGCAGAGTTCCTTGCTCTATCGTTTTGCAGTCTGGTCGATCAACCATTGAATATTTTCTCACGCAAAGCGCGGCCCAAACGATATCTCACACAAGACCTTGCACACGCGCTCGTCAACTTAATCATGACGGGGGCTTCGGCAAAGCCTCAGTAAACGCAAAACTGTATTCACTTCGTCGCAGTAGGTTTGACCTCGACCCCATTATTCTGTGATAGCCCAGGGCAAAGCGAAGCGACGCCCTGGGTATTGGTTCCACCTCAGATGGTACACTGGATCGTGCGTCGATAGCTCACGACCAGCACACTCTGAGTTTTCCATGAAAGGATGATCCATGCCAAACACGCCATCCAATACTTCCAAAGGTATCGTTTTGATGCTGATATTTTTGGTGGATCAATTGCATGCCCAGTCGCCCAAAGAGATCACCAACAGCTTCGATGGTGGAGTGGTAATTATCAGGGAAAGAGCGCCTCGATTTTTGAACAGCCTGGCCTAGAACGTTACAGCTTTGCACTGTCCAGAGCAATTCTCGATCGATCCATCGAACAAGGAGCTAAACAACGATGTCACGTCAGCAATCCGTGTTTTTATCGTCCTTACTGATTATTGGGATGATTCAATCGGGGTGTCAGGAGCGCGCGCTCAGTCGCCGAAAACGATCACGAACAGCATCGGGATGGAGATGATATTGATAGAGAAAGTAGATCCATTGGCGTCAACATCTTCCAGGAAGGGCCGGGTGACTCGTGGCGGCAATTGGTTCGCCCCGCAAGGCTTTTGTCGATCCGCGGTACGCGACGGTGAGAACCTGCCGCAACTCCTTAATCCCGCTCTGGGGTTCCGGTTAATCCTTTTGGATGAGGGATTATCTCAAGCTTTGTCAATCAACCATTGATGGAGGTCAGAACGGATCTTAAGAATTGCAGACGCTTACGGAACATCCAAGCATTTGGCAAGAAAATGCTTGACTGTGTCGAGATCAGTTTGCTAGATTGCAGCGGGTCACGAGCGGGTACATCACAGTTTTATTGGAACGAGAACAAGCAGATGAGTCGATCCAGTATGTTTCGTGCTTTACGACGTATCGCTAGAATGGCGTTTTATGCAGAAGCAGCGGGAGTTACATCCGAGGAGGTTGTTGAACTCGTTCGTCGACGCGAAATGCTCAAGCAGTCAGCGGCGGCCGTTGCCTTAGGTGCGGGTATATGTCCAACCCTCGGAATCCAAAACGCTCATGCAGGATCCAAGAAGACCAATCTCTCTGTTGGAATCGTCGGTGGCGGTTTGGCTGGGTTGCTGGCAGCGAGAACGCTACGTAGAGCGGGGGCCAAGGTCACGATCTATGAGGGAGCAAACGTGTTGGGCGGACGAGTGCAATCGCTACGCGGCGTTTTCCCGAATCAAATTGCCGAACTCGGCGGGGAACTGATCGACAATCCGCACAAAATCATGCTTGGTCTGGCCAGAGAGTTCGATCTTCGAATCGAAGATGTCAATAAAGTTGACGGCGATGTTTTTTATCATTTCTTTGGACGTAATTACAGCGAAGCACAGGTGGTGGAGGAATTCCGACAATTTACCCCGACGATGCGAGGTGAACTTCGAGCGATTTCCAAGGAGATTTCCGCCAATGCGTTTACTGCAAATGATCGACGACAGGATTTGATTTCATTGGAAGCTTACCTCGATGGGCAGAACTCGACTGGTATGCCTGCGGGTGATTTGCTCAGGGAAGTTATCAAGGTGGCATACACGATCGAATATGGATTGGAGATATTCGATCAAAGCTCAATCAACTTGTTGCATTTTATCCATGCCGACAATCGCTCGACGTTCAAACCCTTCGGGATCTTTAGCGACGAGCGGTACCATATCACTGGAGGCAACGATCAAATCGTTCAGCGCCTCGCAGTCGAATTGGCGCCCGTGATCGAATTGGGTTGCAAGCTTGTCAGCATCTCCCGACTGACCGATGGCCGTTTGTCATTGACTTTCGATGGCGCAGGAACCACGACACGGACTCACGATCGTGTGATTCTTGCAATTCCATTTACCACCCTTAGAAACGTTAACTTGCACAACTCGCTGGGTTTGCCAGCATGGAAGACCAATGCGATTGCGAATTTATCGCTCGGATCGAATACCAAACAGATGGTTGGCTTTGTAGGGAGGCCGTGGGCCGAGTTGGGCTCAAACGGGGCTTCGTATAGCGATCTTGAGGGCTTGCAATCCACCTGGGAGACGAATCGATCGCTCAGCACCAGTAACAACGCAATCTTGACGAGTTTTTCTGGAGGCTTGACAGCACTGATGCTTAATCCAT
The DNA here is from genome assembly GCA_021298315.1 of Planctomycetaceae bacterium. Lineage (GTDB taxonomy): Bacteria > Planctomycetota > Planctomycetia > Pirellulales > Pirellulaceae > JBKCUI01. The sequence goes on along the minus strand of JAJTFC010000135.1, from coordinate 14,139 downwards.
CGGCGCCACAGCAAGAAGCTGCCTTGTTGCTCGATTCGCTCGATAAGGTTTATCCAGGCTCGAAAGCCCGAGCGATGCGGAATCAAGGTCAGTTAGTAACAGCTCTTGCGCATTGGAGTTCGAATCCTTGGGTACGCGGGGGATACACTTGTTACCGGCCCGGTGATTTTACAACGATTGCTGGGCTCGAAGGTAAAGCGGTTGGCAATTTGCACTTCGCCGGTGAGCATACCGATTCGTTTTACAGTTGGCAAGGTTTCATGGAGGGGGCATGTTTGTCCGGCCTTCGGGCCGCTTCGGAAATCGATTGATGCCTTGTGTTTTCGTTCCGCGGAAGGTCTCTTTATGAGAACTCGGGGACTGTTCCCGAGTAGTTGATCAATGCCGATGATCTCTCGCTCGAACTGGGCGAAGGACAACAAGATGTTCAGCGTAAGGCGGCCCATCGAGTGAGTCGTGTTGAACTGCTGGGTCACCGAGACGAAGGAAACACCATATTTATCGAAGGTTTCCATGATCCTGGAGAAGTCCATAAGCGAGCGGCTAAGTCGATCGACTTTGTAGACCACCACGCAATCGATCTTTCCGCTTTTGATGTCTTCGAGGAGTCGATTGAGAGCAGGTCGATCGAGGCTACCGCCCGAGAAGCCGCGATCTTCGTATTACTCTGGCAAGCATTCCCAGCCTTCGTGTTGTTGGCAGGCTTTAGGCGGGAGGCCGCAGGCGATAGACTTTTCTTGTGCACAGTCATACTATTCCTTCGATAGAAAGGGGGAATGATGCGTGACCACACCAAGCTACGTGCGTTTGAGTTAGCTGATGCATTGGTGCTGAATGTCTATCGAGTAACACGAAGTTTTCCCGACGACGAGAAGTTCGGGTTAACGTCCCAGTTGCGTCGGGCAGCGATTTCGATTGCATCAAACATTGTGGAAGGTGCCGCAAGAAGTAGCCGTCCGGAATACGTTCGGTTTCTTGAAATTGCGTATGGCTCAGCCAAAGAGGTGGAATATCAGATTTCGATCGCTGAGAGACTTGGTTACGGTCAATCAGATACAATTCGTGCGCTCTCCGATTAAGCTTCCGAAACGGCAAAGGTACTAAATGGTTTGATTCGTGCGCTGAGAGATAAATCATGATTTGGCATTTTCTACCTAATGCCTAAAGCCTCCGGCCTAAAGCCTAACGCAAAGAACTGGAAGCCGTTGACATGGGAGCCGGTGATCGCGTTGGCGACCGCCGTGAGGGACTTGAATAACTGGCCTTCGTACTCGAAGCCGTTGTTGACGATCAGCACCCGGATCTGCCGTCCCTTGTAATCTCGATGAAGCATCGAGCCGGGAGGTGGCAAGCGCTGGTCCAATGCTGGTCGCGACTGTACGTCCGACGTTACAAGTCTCGGTTGGATCGTTTCGCGTGGGGGTGTCACGCGCACTTCGGAATCGAGCGCCAACTCAGCCGCTCGGGCCTTGGCTCGCTCCGAAAGGTCACCTTCGGCGTTGGCTTGGAGTCGCCAAGCGATACGTCGGATCAGGTAGCGTTTGTTTCGGCTCGGGCATTTCTCGCCAAAGAGCGATTCGAATCGCTCGACCACTTTGGTGATCGTCATGGTTTCGAGGCGCGCGATCTCGGACGCAGTTGCAGCGTTCATGCCTTCACCGGAGGGCTTGCGCCCAACCGCTTTCAAAAACCCCTCGGCATGCGCCGAAAACCATTCAAATCCGATCTTTCCTAACATGATCCAAATGTCGATTTGACGGTATTGGCCTAAAGCCTCTCGCCTCCGGCCTAAAGTCTGCTTCCGACACAGAGAGCCTCAATCCGGAGAGAAGCTCAAGGCTTGGGTCGTGAGAGTTCGCAGAGATTTTGGACCTATGGTCCAGAACGCGAGCCAGGCCCAGGGCAAGGACGGCCGCGATGCGTTCGCGCCGCTGTTGGCTCGGAAGATCCGAGAAAGATCGATTCGACCTGGCATAATCCACCGACTTTTGGAAGAAAGAACTGGGACAGTCTCAGCTCACCCGGGTTATGGTTGCCGTTGGGGAGAAAATGGGCGCGACGGAACGAATGGGAAAACAACGGAGAAAAGTGCCGACCCGCATGCCGTGGTGGTGTGGGGAGGGTGGTCAGAAACGGGAGTCGTACCCGTTTTTTTGATCCGGGTCTGTTTAGCGAATGCATCTGAGTGCGTCAGCTATATTTTTCTTTAGATGATCCGAGATGTTCGGGGCTTTCGCAAGTTCGATAAGTGCGGGCACGGCTTCCCTCGCTGCAGGGCCAAGCTTACCAAGTGCATCAACTGCAGAAGCTGCAGGGTGATAAAAGCTACCGTCGTGGCTTTCGAGCAGGCGAATGTAAGCGGCAATAACCCTCGGTTCCGAGATACCGCGACCGCTAAACGCGTCAATCACCGAACTGACCACCAATTCGTTTTCGTCGTCGATCAATGGAAAGCAACGTGTCACTGCTGACTCTGGATCGATGGCAAAGAACGCATCCACAAGTCCCAAACGGATCAACGCGGATTTGTGTTTCTTTGCTCGCTCAAGTGAATCCAGGAGTGGACGAGCTAAGGCTCCGAGTTGAGCTATTGCTTCTGGAGCGTCGTTTTGAACCCAATTGCTTTCCATGTCGGCGAGCATCAAACGTTCCAATAGATCCAGAGATTCCGGAACGGGTGTGCCTGTAATGCAGCAAACGGCCGCCGCAGACCAGATTCGAACCTTCTCGTCGTACTCTGGGCCTGTGAGTTTTTTGAGTTTCGGTATTGCATCCGATGCCTTCGGCCCAATCTTTGCCAAGAGGCGAGCCACACGGCCCCTTAGTTTTTCCGGACGAGAGGCGTCCCTTGATATGGCAACATGGACGTCTGAATCGTCATCGAGCAATTTGATGACCTCTGGTAGGACGTCAGCTATGCGTTGATGGCGTTCGTCTAGCGCGTCGAGTACTGTCCATTTCACCATTGGGTCGGAATCCAACAGCAGGTTGGCGAATTGTCTTATCGAATCATCGCTATCGTCTGCGACTGCGCTCAATGCCGAAATTGCACGAGATCGCACATAGACATCCATATCATCACAGTAGGGCAAGATCACGTCGTATGCACGAGGATTCGGTTTTCCGATTTGGGAAACTACCTCAAATGCTTGCCCTCGGGCGTAAGTTTTGAGCGATGGCACCGTTTCTAAAATGGCTTCGGTTAAAGTGGATGGTAGATCGAGTAATTTGAACCAAGCTCGTTCGCCGATGGTTTCACGCAGCATTATATGTTCAACCACCGCACGCTCGTCGTTGAGCAACAGAGTTAGTTGTCGAGCAACCTCTGGACTGTGAAGTGAGCCGTCTGGCAACGACGATATGGCAGATGCGATGTCCTGTGGATTTCGCGACTTCAGCTTGGTCAACGATTCGCTCGCTGCGACGTCTTGTGCGACGATACAATCGCAAAAGGTTAGTACTGTCGCGAGCGTAATGATTCGAACGGCGGAGTGCATACAGAGAGTTGGATCGCTGAACGATACTTTCGATTTGAAACTGGAAGCTCTACGGTAGGAACCACAAAGCCTCCTGCGACTAGCGGGGCGGAAACAATCATTCTTGAGGTTATCACAACGCATCCTTCAGGTCGACTGAGCCGCGCATAATATTCCGGCAAAAAGCACTGTTTATAGAACCTAACCGATCCTGCCGTTGCACGCTCAGTCCCTCGCGCCTCGATCGCGCCGGCCATAACCGGAGGGTAGGTTGTCTCTTGTGTGTTTCGCGAGTTATGGAGTCGAGAAAAACCGACGTCCGCTTACTACAGCGATGAAAAACACCCGTGAAACTACAGGCTAGGGGAATGCGACCGCCCAAGAGCCAGCGGACGTGACCTGCCGGTTATGAAAAAGAGGCTCCAAAACTCGCGATTTTGTCGCGCGAGGCATAACCAGCGGGTCGATTTGGTTTTCCAGTTTTCGACCGGGTTATGAAGTTCGAGACTTTTCTATAACCCCCCCCTCTAGCATTCTAGGTCGCGCGACTTGGAGACTCCCGAGAGTCGGGTTACCAAAGGCAGAAAAAGCACCCAAGACGATTCGCGCCTTGGTTGGTAGAGATATCGCCCAAGGGAGAGTTTGAGACTGGGCCAATGCGTGCAAACCCTGGAAAATACTGCGTAGAAACGCAAACAAGCCGACGTTTTGAGGCGTCGGCCTGTTGGTACAACCGAAGGGTCGAACTGAGTTCGATTTCCCTTATTCAGTTGCCAGATCCAAACTCCGCTCTAGCTCATCGGAAATTTTCGGGTTATCACCCGAGGCTTATTACCCAGAGATTCTCTCGGGAAAAGCGTGCAGAGACTCTCCGCAGTGGGCTTGGCTCAAGATAGCGTTTGGGGAACTGGGTTATTAGGGAATGGAATGGGACTCTCGAAATCCGTTTGGAAGCATGGGCTATCGATCGATCCCAGCGGCCAGAATTCCATATTCCAATGCAACGACGCACCGGCTCAAAGACGTTCTTGGAAAACGGGTCTCCGAGGCAGTAAGAACCTGTTTTTCGACAAATTCGTCAAAAAGCGACCAATTGCGGGCGCAGCTACCCTCTCGAGAATTGACTTTTAAGGTGTAGGAGTGCAAGTACCGCGAAGGAACGCATCAGTAGGTTTTTATTCTCGATTCGAGAGGATTGGTCGATGCGATTTTTGAAGTGTTTTTTGGCGTTGACGTTAAGCGTCGGAAGTTCGATGGCCGCTTCGGCAGCGGTAATCCCCAGTTTCAAGGTGGCTGGAAGCACCGATGCGACCTCGTTTCTTGTAGATTCCACCAGTGATTGGCCGACGGTCACCATCGGTTTCGATCCGGCAACATTGACGGTCGGTAGTTTGATCGATGCAGGAAACAGTGGTTTAAGTCTTTCGGACACGTTGGCATTCAATGGGGGTAGCGTTTCCTTTGACTACCCCACTTGGAGCCTTGATCCGAGTCAGGATTTGCCGTTCGTGTTCCCTAATTTGGTGACCTTCACTACTGGCGAGGGTTCCTTCGCATACAATTCGGAAAAAGTGAACATTCTGCCAAATTACGACCCTAGTGTTGGGCACTTCCTACCTGGATTGACCATTTCCGATGGTCAGATTGTCGCGTTTTCGCGAGGCACTATCACCGGACCAGGCGGGTCGGCGCCTGCGAACTTCATGCTGTTCGTGAATCTCCTGCTGGATACCGATTTTGATGGTACGGACGATCTGGGCCAATTCGGAAATGCCGCGTGGGCTCTCTATTCGCCAGAAGTGATTCCTTATCCGAATGCGGTTCCCGAGCCGAGTTCGATGGCGATCGCAGCCTTGTTCGTCGGTGGCGGTGCTCTTCGCAAGTGGCGCAACAAGCGACCTGTTTAATATGTAACGTTTGCTTCAACCAATCCACGGTCGGCATCCTCTTTGAGGGTGCTGACTACGATTCGGCGACGTATCGATAGCATCTTAAGCTCGAAAATTCACGGGGAGCCCCATGCCACAAGACGATGCTACTAGGCTCAGCAAGTCACCCGCACTGCGAGAGAAACAGGTCGCGGTCGGGTTGATCGAACCAGAGACGATCCCGGAGAAACAGGCTAGGCGTCTTCCCAAAACGCCCTGTCAAGCAGTTTAGCTCTGCCGCCTCAACGCCATCTTGGTTAACCAATCGTCATTCAAATAGATGTACTGTTCTAGGCAACCATGAACTCTAGATTCATTACCCTGCATTCTTTTCCGTAGCTTGCTATCACCTAGCTCAAGACTCCGCTCTAGCTCATCGGAAACTTTCAGGTTATCACCCAAGCCTCATCACGCTGGAAAGCTCTCGGGAAAGGCGCGCAGAGATTTTCGGAGATAGTCGCTTGTCGCTGGGCACGACCGATATCGTTATGGCTGCTTTTCGATGGCCTCAAATGCTGTCCGCTTGCGTTGGAGTACATCCTGTTTTTCGATATCCCCAAGTCGTTCCGCAATCGACATCATTTTGCTTAAAATCGTGCGATATGTATCCCGGTCTTTGAGGATGGCTTGCGGTCGCATTGCGAGATTTTCTTGTCCCTCGATTACTTGATCGAATTGATCGTAAGCCTCCTGCAAACGATCCTCCTCGAGAAACAAAGTGGCCAAATGCTCCGATAGTTCATAACGGTGGCTTTTCCAAACAGGATCGTCAGGGCGTGAGTCTTTGACTTCAATCGCAAGTGGCAAGGCCTCAGCATAAATCGTCATTGCGGCTTGTTTGTTGCCCTGTTCCTGCTCGAAATGTCCAAGCTGGTGTAAAGCGGAGGCCAGCTCCATCTTTTGCGGCAAGTTCGTTTCTTGTCTTGCATAAAGTAAACGATTGACTTGAACCCAATCGCGATATCTTTCAATCCCCTCTGACTTCTGACTGCGACGCATGTAGATTTCGGAAAGCGCTAGATAGCTATGCCCGAGTGCTTTCTGGAACTCACTGACGTTCGGCAAGCGATCCGCAAGGGTTTCTCTGATCTTCAGGGCCCGCGAGTGATGCTCGAATGCTTTCTGCATTTGGCCTAGACGCAGGGCAACAACACCCAAGTTGAATTCGATCGCAGCCAGCCGAAATTGTCGGTTGTATTCCTCAGTTGCTATTCGTTTTCTGATCGCTTGACCAGAAGATTCTACTGAAGGGTATTCGGACGACTCCAGCAGTTTGAGTATCTGGTGAAATTTGTCCCTGGCCAGTTTGAATTCTCCTTGCCGAAGGTCGATCAATGCGGAATCGTTAAGTATCTTTTCTTTCAAGATAGAAAATCGCGGTTCGTCGGGAAATCGTCGGCATAGACTCTCTGCACGGTCCAAAGCACTCGAAGCTTTGGCAACTGCATTCGAGTAGTCGTTTTGCTCGCCAAGAAAACGTGCCGACTCAAGGGTGCTTTCGGCAAGTAGCACTTCCAGGTCAGCGGGTAGATGATCGCGTTTTGCAATCCGAACTTCGATCTCTTCGAAAGCTTGATGCATTTCTTTAGACCTTGCATGATCTCCTTGATTCGCGTAGATCCTTGCAAGGGTTTTTATCGCTAAGGCATGCCGGTAAAGCCAAGAATCGTCGGTTTCCGAAGCGGAAGATAGGGCCTGTTCGATGTGATGCAATGTCTGCTCGAGGTTCTTACCTGCGGCATCCCAATCGCCACCTTCAAGTTGCAACTTCGCAAATTCCAACCTCGAATCCACGAAGTTGGCCAAGGCAACACTCGAGATCTTTGCTGCGTCTTGATACGACTCAGAGAGAGTTCGATAGTACTCCATTGGTTCTTCGAGCAAACTGTCCCTTAAATCTCGCAACTCATCCGAGAATCGAAGTCTCGGATCTCGGGCAACTTGACTCCAAAAGGATACGATTGCACGGGTAGCGAGTTTCTCTCTTTCTATTGCAACGTCTGCAGCCTCTAGTGCATTGAGCTTGTACTGTGCTTCCGCTTGAAGTGACTCTTCAAGTTGCTTCGATTTGCGACTGAGTTCACTATTGTGGCGATACGAGATCCAAGAATATCCGAGGGCCCCTGCGAGCATCAGTAGCGTTGCTACTGTCAATGTGGCGATGGTTGCCGTTTTTCGATGTAGCCATCTTTTTGCGCGATAATTCCATGGTTCCGGCCAAGCTTCTGTTGGTTCATTGTTTAGATACCTTGAGACATCAGCAGCCAAATCCTTTGCTGTCGAATAACGTGTTTTTGGATCGAATGCCGATGCTTTATCACAGATCGCCTCCAATGCAGGGTGAATGCTAGGGTTGATTTGACGAAGTCTCGGCAGAGTCCCCATGGCCAATGCGGTTTTCAAACTATCCGGAGTCTTTTTCTGAGTTCTGGTGAACGGAGAATCGCCAGCGCAAACTTGGTAAAGAATCATTCCCAGTGAAAAGATATCGGAACGAGGGGTCGCGGATTTTGGATCCTCCAAACATTCAGGAGCCGCGTAACCAGGTGTTCCGAAAAAATCTTCGGAATTTCTCGTTGTCGATTCATCCGTGCTTAGCATTTCAGGGTGTGAAAGATCCATTGCAAGGCCCCAATCGACGACAAATGTTTCACCGAAGGGTCCAAGCAGAATATTCGCAGGTTTGAGATCTCGATGAACAAAGTTTGCATGGTGGGCAAATGCTACCGTTTGACAAACAGAAATGAAACGATTGAGAAGTTCATGCAATTGGATTCGCTGGATTTGATCCGAGGTGTTTTCATGGCAATGCAACGAATTGATCGCATCATGGAGACTTTGCGATCCTTCCCCAGAGACCCAGCGCATCACGTAAAACGGACGTCCATCCGCATGGTTGCCTTTGCTGTAGACGGGTAGAATCCCCGGATGTTCAAGCTTGGCGGTGATCTGCGACTCTCTTAGAAAGCGTTGGCGAACTTTCAGATCATTCGCTGTTTCCGGCAGAATCTCTTTGATCGCGACTTGTCGATCAAAATCCTGATCGATCGCAATCCAAATTTCTCCCATGCCTCCTTGCTTGACCGGTTCGACTGGTTCGTACCTGGCGCTCATGGACGCCGCAGAAATCCATGGAGCGAAGATGCCGCGTGATTGCCGAAGCTCTTCAAGGAGTTGTTGGGTTTCGGCCAGTGCAGTTTGTCGATCTTCCCCTTGCAAATCTAAGTAAAGGGCATCCAACTGAATCTCTTGACCTTGTTCTATCGCCATCTCGATCTTTTCAAATTCCTCTGAGATCCGACGGAGTAACTGTGGGTTCATGCCTCAGAGGCCTCTCTCCAGATTTCGAAAATCAAGTTTAATCGCAGTGCGACCGTCTTGCGACTCCATCTAAACTCTTCGGCGATTTTTGCGTTGCTCATCCCATTGATTTTCAGAACCGCAAGCTCCCGCAATCGTTGGTTTGGATGCTCCTTGTCCAAAAGACGAAGTCCGTGTTCAAGTTCTTCTTCGAACCGAAGTCCATCAAACGATTTATCGACCTGTGTTGCACAGGCCTTGGTGCTTAGTCGCAGATCAATCACTGAATACCCAGAAATGGCTGAGTGTTCGATCGACCGTTGGTCGAGCATGTTCTTTCTGGCTTGATTGATCGCTTTTCGCAAGCCGATGAGAGTCAATAGCTTCCATAGTTGGTAGCGTCCGTGGAGGGAGTGAAATTTTTCCTCGCTCAATCCTTGATGCAATGAAATAAAAACACTGTGTGCAACATCTTCGGGGTCCACGGTTTCAAATCCAGGCCCATCGGTACGTTTCTTCAGATGTCGAATGAGTGATTGATAGTAACGACGCCACAACCATTCGAAAGCAACATGGTCCCCCGATTGGGCGCGACGAAGGTTACCAGTAACCGAACCGGTTGGGATGACGTGTAGCATGGGTATAGGATCAAGCAAGTCAACTAACAAAGTACCGAAGAAAAACGATTCGAAGTTTAAGCGGTGGTTTACACGATTGCAAACCGTTTCCGTCGTTTGTCGTAAGCGATGTGTAGATGACTGAAAAGACACCGATCGGCGATAAAGTCAATTCCCAGACGGCCTGCTGCGCTCTAAACGGGTGAGAACCCACAAAAAATCCTCAAATAAGTCAAAAACAAGAAGAATCCATGGGAATAACGCTTTAGATTCTCGTCGCCTCCCCACGATTTCCTGAGTGTGATTGAATTCCGCGAAAGGTGTCGCGTGGCGACACCCAGAGGGCTGGCATTTTAGTAGCAAGCGATATTCTTGGGATAGCGCGATGATCGAGCTGTTTTAGCCCAAATTTTCCCCGCAACGAACGTGCGATGGCCCTGGGGTTTTAGATTGCCAGGATATACGATCACTCCAAAGACATCTTTTTTCAAATTTTCCTGTTTTTTACCGCCCAAAGAGCGCAGTGGCCTGCCTCCCAATTGACTTTTTGATTGAGGGACTGAATCTACGCGAAGGTTTACCCGAGGTGCCCATTCGAGTGCTTTCTGGAAATTTTTCGGAAATTGATCGAGTCCAGAGCGCATGAGGTTGTCCGGGATTTGACTTTATAGATAGGAGAATGGTTGACAGGAGGTCGCTCAGATTTTGCCATTTGTTGTTGGAGAGGTTTCTTGCAGCAGCAGTTTGGGTAGGGGCGATGGCATCAGATGCTATGGCAGCAGTCATTGTCAATATCACTCAGAGCGGTAGCAATGTCGTCGCCACTCTCTCGGGGTCGTTGTCATCGCTGGGCACTCCGACCGGGTCATCCTCTAATCAGGGAGCAGGGGGCTCAGTACTTGTTGTTCGGGGGATCCAAGCAACGGGATCCCTGAACTTAACATATTTGACGTCTCAACCGGCTCAGGAAGTCGCCGTTACTTCCTGACGTATTCGGGCGGCCTATGGGGTGCATCTTTTTCGAATACTGCAGCGAGTGGTGTAAACCTTACAGGGGTCAAGCTCTTCGCAATAAACAAAGGTTTCAATAAAGGATTACACCTGGCAAAGGATTATGTATTTGGAACCGCTATCAGCGGAACAGTCACGTGGAATAATAAAACACTGGCAGACCTTGGAATCACAAATCTTGGAACCTATGTTTATACCGCAGGTTCTGGCGAGAACACCGACACGGTGACATTTAACTTGAGCTCCGGGGGAGGTGGCGGCGAAGTACCCGAGCCGACCTCGATGGCGATCTTCGGACTGGGTGCTTTTGGACTTGCCTACCGCAATCGACGCAAGCAAAAAGCCTAGTTGCCGAGCGAAGGCTTATCGTCGTCCGTAACTTCGAAAGACAAAGCGTCCTGTGGCTGCTTTGTCTTTCTTGCACCTTCGCCATTGGAAAAATTTTCTGCAAATCGGACTTCCTACCCAAGCCTCAAACGAGCCACTGCGGATCTCGCTCGGGATCGTAGCTGAACACGGAGCCGGAGTTGATCGAGTTTCGAAGATGCTTGCCGAGCCGCTCGTGCTCTAAGGCAACTGCTTCGATCGCCCTGGCGACCGCATTCGAGACGTTTTTGCGAACCCGCTCTGAATCCGACTTCTCTCGTTTCCTTCCGCCAAGACCGGTTGCGCTTTCGATCTCAGTTGAGAACGCGTCCTTTTGGTTCTCCAGTTCTGCAACCCGTGCGTGATCGTTGTCTCTCTTTGCTTCCTCGAAATCACGGGTGATCTCAAGGTAGATTTTCCGATAGTCAGCAAGAGCTTGGTCATCCAGTACCGTCCCAGAGGTACCAACCGGGATTCTCGGATCGATTCCCGTTTCCGCTGCCAATAAAAATGAAGCAGGGATTTTTTGTCCCGGATCGACCAGTAATCGTGCAAGGTAAGACAAACCGCCGGAAGAGTGCAGGAGAGCCATTTTTTACTCAGTACTCCCAATCCTCATGCCTGACGGGCAACCTATTGAGGAGCTGCCGGTGCTCTTGCCACTGTGGCATGTAGCGATCCATCAAGCCGATGAAACGTGCATTGTGGGTCGGTTCGAGCAAATGCATCATCTCGTGCACCACGATGTACTCAAGGCACTGAGCCGGTTTTTTGGCCAAGTCGGTGTTCAAGCGAATGCTCGAAGTCGCCGGGTTGCAGCTTCCCCAACGCGTCTTCATCCTCTGTACGAAAAATCGCTCGACCTTAACCCCCAAGTGCTTCTCCCATCGCGCAATGAGTCCTGGAACCTCAAGCCGCAGTTGCTCTCGGTACCATCGCTCTAGAATCTCTTGTCTTTGCACGCGATCGGCTCCGGGTCGGACGCTCAATGTCATTTTGTTGACTCGAACTGAAACCGATGGCGGTTGCTCTTTTTCAACCACCGTGAGCAACACCCGCTTCCCCCAAACATAATGACTCTCGCGATTGACGTAGTCGCGCGAGGTCCGACAATTGGTTCGCGCTGGCCAGAGGGGCGACGATCTTTTTGTTGATTTGGTCACCGATGTCGGTTTTGCCTTTGAGGGCGACCATCTCCTTGAAGCTCGCACCGTTGGGGATTTTGATCGGGGCGAACGGTTGGCCGGCGTACTTGTCGCTGACGTATTTGATGAACAGCAGCACCAGCACGTAGTCTTTGTACTGGCTAGCGTCCATGCCACCGCGCAGTTCATCGCAGCTAGACCAGAGGGAAGAGTAGAGCTCGGATTTCTTCAGAGCCATGCGGACGCTTTCTATTCATTGCCTTTATTCACAGATTTCCACAATCGACGGTTGGCCATCGACTCCAACAGTCTACCAAAACCGAGAGGTTGGTAACACAGAACCCATCTCAAAAAAGTTCGCGATTTGCGAAATCCCAAGCGACCGAGGACCAGCACCAAGTATCTTGGATTTGAGCGTTGGGGCTTTTCGGCGAGCAATGCACTCGCCAGTTTTTCACCGATCGATGTATCGAGGAGTCCCTCGAAACGTCCAGCCGAGGGGTTGATCGCCAACCCTGTGGGAATCTCTCGCGGGACATCTTGAGGCTGAGCGATCGCTGGTTTGATCATGACTTGGAACGGAAATCCGTCACGATTGGGTCGATTCGATTACGAGCGCGATTGGATCGCTCACCATCATTCTGCCCCAAAGGGGCAAAATGAGATAGCCCAGGGCAGAGCGAAGCGCCGCCCTGGGTTCCCTTATTCGGCTGTGGACGAATAATCCAAAGGCACTTTGCAATCTACTTGGTATTACTCGGGATATTGGACTTCCGTTTGGCCAAGTTGGCTTCTAGTTCCGCTGTCGCTTCTTCTGGCGATAGTTCTACGATTTGCCCGTCACGCCAGATGACGATTTCGGTCTTGGATTGGCGAGCTCGATCGATGACTTTTCGACAAGCTGCCTCGAATGCCAAATCCGCTTGGGCGATCAACGAGTCTGGGGCGTTGCTTTTAATCATGGGATGCCTTCTTACGATGCAGTTGAATACGCTCCCAGTGATTGTAGTCTAAAACCAGTTCCCTTTCACCGTCAATCTCAGCGATTGGAATTGGCGGGAAGGAAGCGCCGTCATAAACGCAGGTGGTGTTGACAATCGGAATGTACAGATCGAAGAGATTGGTCAATCCGCGAGCGTATCGTCGACGTACCACAGGTTCCGGAATATTGTGACCACCTTCGCGCACGCGATTGGCGACTCTCTGGATCGCCAACTCCGGAGTGGGAAGCCAGATAAAGTAGAGTATCACTCGATACCCCAAGCGACGCCACTGGATGACTGAACCGTGGTAGCTCCTAGCTGCCAACGTGGTTTCAAAAGAAAAGGTCGATTGAGTGGCGACCAATTCGTCGATTCGCTTCAGCAGAAGTTCTGACGCACGAACGGCTTGCGATTCTGGAGCGAATGGAGACAAACCAGCAGCGATCAAATCGGCGTTTAGAAACTCTCGGCACTTGGCGAACGATTGCAAGAACGAATTTGCAAAGGTTGTTTTGCCAGCGCCGTTGGGCCCTGCAAGGATATAGACCGTAGGTTGCTGAGGTTCATCCATGAGTTAGTTTGACGCGATGTTGTGAAAAGAGGTTTTCTCAGGCCAAGTCCAAATTATAGCAACGCAAGTGATTTTTATGGCTTATATGGATCATTCCGACCAACAAAGCTTACGATCGTATCGCCCCCGGCCTAGCCCAAAGAACTGGAATCCGTTGACGTGGGAGCCGGTGATCGCGTTGGCGACCGCCGTGAGGGACTTGAATAACTGGCCTTCGTACTCGAATCCGTTGTTGACGATCAGCACGCGGATCTGCCGGCCCTTGTAGTCTCGATGAAGCATCGAGCCTGGAGGGGGAAGGCGCTGGTCCAAGGCAGGTCGCGACTGCACGTCCGACGTTACAAGTCTTGGTTGGATCGTTTCGCGTGGGGGTGTCACGCGGACTTCGGAATCGAGCGCCAACTCAGCCGCTCGGGCCTTGGCTCGCTCCGAAAGGTCCCCTTCTGCGTTGGCTTGGAGTCGCCAACGATACGTCGGATTAGGTAGCGTTTGTTTCGGCTTCGGCATTTCTCGCCGAAGAGCGATTCGAATCGCTCGACCACTTTGGTGATCGTCATAGTCTCAAGGCGTGCGATCTCGGACGCCGTTGCAGCGTTCATGGTTGATTCTCCGATCTGCTTATGGGTCTTGCCTAAGGCCTATCGCCTCCGGCCTAAAGTCTGCTTCCGACACAGAGAGCCTCAATCCGGAGAGAAGCTCAAGGCTTGGGTCGCGAGAGTTCTGAGAGATTTTGGACCTTTGG
>JAJTFC010000134.1 GCA_021298315.1 Planctomycetaceae bacterium | reverse complement strand
CGATAACCGAGTCGCGGCGATTGATTTTCCATTGCCAAAACCGACGACTCCGCGACTTCGGTTAATCGCATGATTCGCCGCCTTTTCCGTCCGACGGTCCGGCAGCACCTGCCATCTATTCGCCTACAAACCTGCCGTCAGATGACATGATAAACGAATCAGAGGCGTCGGGTGTATAGATGGGAAAAATCTGTTTGAGCAAAGTCTTCGGAGGCGTCGTGATATCAGCACAAACGCGGACATTTCCGCCGCGTCGATCGTCCCAGAATACATTCAATTCCAGATGATATTCCGTGCCGTCATCGAACACACCGTCATAGGTCGTCAAGCAATCATGTTCCTGGTGGGTTCGCTCAATTTCGGCAGCCAGAGATTGGTAGGTCCATTGCCGAAACCGGTCGAGATGTTCGGCAAGGATCAATCGTTTATCGTCAGCATCCATCTTCAGTCAGCGAACTTGTTTTTAAACGGATCAGCCTAAACCCAATAGACCGCACCAATGCGGCTTATCACGCAAGCTAGCCTCGCCGCGAAGTTGAATGATATCAGGCACTTGCGAGCGGATCAATTATTGGATGGAGTGATAGGCTGTTTCGGCCTATGAATCCCGAATCGACTGACGAGGCGAGCATTCCCGACATCTCTGTTGCGGCAATGAATTCCACTACGATTCGAACTCAACTAGTTCGAATCCTGCACCTCCGCTACAAAACAGCATGTTTTCCCTGGAAAAACGAGGGTTTGAGGACGACTCTGGCGACTCACAGGACGACTCACCAGGGGCCAAGGCAGCGCACAAGACGACGCAGCACCTGCAGGCATGGACATGCATGGATAGGCACAGAAAGCCAAAGGAACTGGCCAGAAATGCGAAAAACCCTGGGAAAACTAGGATTTTTGAGCGGAGAGGACAGGAACCGAACTTTTGGGTGTTTTCCTTGCGTTTTTGAGGAGTTCGAGAGGTGCTTTTCCTTAGCAAGGTGATTGAAAACGAAGAACCACTGTCGACTACAGCAAGTCCAAGAAGGGTTTGAGTCCATGGACGGATTGGATCAATCCATGCCCTTCAAATACCTCTAAGAGTTCCACGGCCGTGTAGGGTGGTCGGCGTAAACTCTCCCTTTGCCGCTTGAAAACAGAGCAGACGGCTCCCGGTACCGTTGCAACAAGCGATGACAGAAACTCATCAGGGTGGAGAGACTCAATTCCGTAGCGGGAAAGTGCCTCGGCCGGAAAATCCTTCAGGTTGTAAGTGATGATCGCACGAGCATCGGCGTGGATTGCAGCAGCCAACACATGACGATCATCCGGATCCGGCAAATCAACTGTATGAATTAGGCCCTCGTATCCGGTCACCAGGCAATCGCGTACAGCCTCATTCATGAGACGTCGAGTTCTTGCGATACTTTCCGGGTTCAACTTTGGGTTGTTCTCAAGTAGGTTGCGTACCCACTCATCATGGATCATCTCCGTCCAGCGGGCGAAAACTAAGCCAGACTGTGCAATGCGAAGAAAGAGGTCTCGAATAGGTGCTGGGTAAAGGACATTCGCGTCGTAAATCGCAGTGATCGGGTCATCCATCAGTAGCCCAACCCGAGTTCTTGAGCCTCCTGCGCAAGCTGATCTAGAATTTCGGAGCGGGCTTGGTCATCCTTTTTCTTGAAAGCCATTAGGTCGTCGAACCGAACTCGCCGGTATTTGCCCACGAGCCGAGAGGGAATCTTTCCTTCGTCAAGCAATTTGACCACATAGGGCCTAGATACATTGAGCAAATCGGCAGCCTGCTGCGTTGTCAACTCCGCATGCGTAGGAATCAATGTAACTGCATGACCTTGTGACATCTCGACCAGTAGATGAAGGAATAATCGCACCGCCGAAGTGGGGACAACCACCCCCTCAGATGGATCATCATCACCCAATCGGATTCGGACACCCGTTTTTTTCCCTAGTTTGCGAGAGGCGAGGATCCGACTCGATTCAAGAGCCAAGCGGGCGTCTGTGTCGGTCGGAGAAACGGTTTCAAAATTATCTGGCAGAAGTGTAGACATGCTCTCATCTCCTATAGCAGCTACCGTGATTATATCGCATGGGAATCTACTCGAACCAGTCGAAAAAGTCGAAACACTCGAAATTTTGGGTATTAGAGACTTTCGGCTACAGACAGGCTCTCCCCTCGGAAACGCTGTCGCTGCGTTGGGAAGACATCGATTGGGAGATGAATCGGATGAGCATCCCAGAGCCAAAGGTCGAGCACCACGAAGGCCGTGGGATTCGCAGCTGCCCGATCTTCCCCGAGCTGCGACCGATCCTCGACGAAGCCTTCGAGATCTTCGGAGACAAGAGCGAATACGTGGTCGCCGCTCCGCAGTATCGAGCCGCTGCTAACACGGCGATGGGTTGGAAGAACGCAAACCTACGCAGCGAGATGACGCGACTGTTGCGCCGCGCCGGAGTTTCGGGTTGGCCACCATTTTATTAAAGGTCGCGAATCTTTTGGTAGAATCGCTTCTCACCGGCACGGATGTCCCAGATGTTGGCTAATTGCTTACGGTTCTTAAAACGTAGGGACTGTCCCCGGGTTTGGTCAGTAACTTCTTCATCGCCTCTTGGCCATGAGCCCACCTAAACCAAACTCTCTCCTCGTTTTACTGGTAATCGCCTGTTTTTGGCTCCTTTCGAAATGATTTCGAAATTTTCCGCCCGAAATCTCCGGCCCGATCGTGAGTCTTACATAATCGACGCAGCAACGTGGCCGCTCGATGGTTTTAGTTTGTGTTTTGCCCTCCGTACGAAAAGGTACCAAACGATGAAAAAGTCCATGAAAATCGCCGCTGGCTCCGTTGTTGGCCTGGCCCTGTTGTTTTTGGTTGCTGGGCGCAATCTCGGAGAACTCGCCGGTTACTTCCGCGCCTCCGCCGGCGAAACTGTCAGCAATCTCGAAGATCAAATCCCCGACGAAGTCCACGATCGAAAACTCGCCAATGAACTGACTTCTGTTCGAAAGGAAGTTATCGAACGACAAGTCCAACTGAGCCAATCCAAAACGCAGATCGCTCAACTTCGCGAGGACGTGAGCAAACTCGAAAAGACTATCGCGGCTCGGAAACGTCTGCTGACCGAGGCTTTTCCGATCCTCCAAGCCGCCGAACAAGATCAATCGCAACAAGTGCGATTCGCAAACGCGGACTACAAATTGGTCGACTTTCAGAGGGAAATCGATGACCTGATGGCTTCGCAAGAGTCGGAGACCAAGCAACTCGCCATCAAGCAGTCGGGACTTAGCCGCCTGGAGAAAAGCGAGAAGGAAGCCGAATCGGCGCTGGTCGATATGCGTCATGCCCTCGATGGTGCAGAGCATGAAGTTGCAGTTCTTAAGAGCCGCCGCGAACAAGCCGAAGTCGAATCCAAGACGCTAGATATGGTTACTGCTGTGTCCGACGGAGTCCACACAACCACCGAAGGGGTCGGTCGTAGTCTTGACCGTTTGCGTGACAATGTTACCCGAAAAGAAGCAGTCAACGAAGCCAAGCGTGGGATGGCTCCTGTAAGTTCTAGGGCTTCGACCAACCAACTCGCTCGACAATGGAATCGGCTCGAAGCACTCCGAAAATATCAAGAGGAAAACGATGCGGCTCCGAGAGTTGAATCTCCCGTCAAAGCGGGTTCCGGCGACCAAGTCGAAGAATAAAGAATTCTTCTTCAGCGTGAAGGCATCGCGAATCCGTATCGCTTAAACTATCGGTCCTCCGAATGCAAAAGGCCCTTTCGCTCAGGAATATGTTCTCATGGAAAACAATCACTTTCAAAACGGAACCGCTGACAACACCGGTTCCGAACCTGATCAACAACCCCAAGAACAACTGATCAAACTCCTGAATGATCTTTATGCTGGTAACGAGGCATATAACAAAGCACTCGAAAATATTGCGGGGGATCCCAATAAGGTTCCTCAAGCAGTGAAGGATCAGTTGAACCTTGCTCGCAATAACTTGGTCAGTTGGTGCGACGAGCACATGAGAAGAAGTATGAAAGCGATCATGTTCAAGATATTCGGTTCGCAAATTGCCAAGGATGGCAGCTTGCGATTCACGGTGCTTTGGAACGATGTGTTGGTCAAAGTGCTCAAGAGCGGAAAGCTAAAAGCTCCGGAAGGGGATGTGATCCGAAGTCTAACCGCCTACTTTTCGGATGCTCTTGCCAATCAAGCCCGAGACTATCTTAGACGCAGAAAACGATTCGGGAAAATTCTCGACGATGAGATCAAACCTCTGGTAGAAATGCGAGAAAAGTACCTGATGGATAACTACAACATCAATCTCGAGTTTCTGCTAGAGAAAGTTGCCGAATGGGAGACGGCCGGTGATGTCGTAGGCACGGTTCTTCGGCTTCGATACATCGACGGGATGACCTACGAACAAATTGCCGAGGCAACAGGACTCTCGCGGGATCAAGTCAAAAGGATTCTCGCTAACGGTAGAGTACGCCTCCAAAACATCGCCAATAGAAGTTAAGACGAGTATTCACCATGTCCATCAATGTTCCCCCTTCAAGCAACATTCCGAATTTTCACGACGGTTTGGGATTAGACGCCGCCAAAACGGCGAGTGTCGTTACCCAAGCCACCCGAGATCATCTCAAGCAGCAGGGGATCACGCTCAAAGATCCACTCGGAAAACCTGGTGCCTACGGCATCGTCCTAGCTGCAACCGATACCATGCAAAGACCACTTGCAGTGAAAGTCGTCTTGCGACCTTTGGATCGGCAGTCGCGTAAACGGCATCAACGTGAATCCGAGGTTCTCAGTTGGAATAAGTTACCTACCGATTTACGCCCCTACTGCCATCTAGCACATAAGGTGACTGCACCTAACGACGAAGATTTGGCCAAAGATGCAGCCGATGGTGTGCAACCGTATCTAGTAATGTCGAGGATCGATGGTAAGGAAGTCCACTCCTATGTCGGTGAGCGGCATACGTCGATGCCACATCGCGTCGCGCTGGCTCGAAAAATGTTCGATGCGCTCCATCGGCTCCACAAAGCAGGGGTTGTTCACGGAGATATTTCCCCGCGAAACTTGCTCATCGAACCTGACGATCAAGTTCGATTCGTCGACTTCGGAGGAGGGCGCGACATCGATAAAGCTGGATATTCGGCACAGTCTGCAATGGCTGTTGGAGGCACCGAAGGGTATGCACCCCGCTCGCAATTGACTGGGGAAGAGCAAGCGTCGATCAATACGGACCTGCGTGCGATGGCTGCCGTTGCCTACGATGCTCTTACAGGCACATTGCACGACGATTCACTATCGGTCGGAGAAAAACGAGAGAAACTCAAGAATGTTGGCGTTCCTGCTGGGATTCAAAAAATCATTCTCAAGGGACTGCGGGAACCAGATAAGCGACTGGCTAACGATCCCAATGTCTTTGCAAGTGCCGAGGAACTGATCCAGGCGATCGATGCCTGGGAATTGCAAAAGTCACGCCTGAAGCAACTTGCTGTTTTAGGTCCGCTGCTTGCAGCAGCTTGTTTTCTCCTGGTTATGGCTTGGTGGCGATTGGAATCTGAAGTCGCCAACCGTTATAGCGAAACGGCTCGCGTGCTGCGCGAGCAGGTCGATGCCTTTGGGACTCATCCAGCCACCAAACAGCTCATTGAGCAAGCCGACGAAGAAATGCGAGCGGTCAAGCAACGAGAGCAGGAATTGTCCCCATCGCAGCGCCGGAAGCGGTTGGACATTGCGGCTGACTCTCTGCGAAAAGCTCTCGATACGGGGCGTAAACTCGAAGCCCTTGTGCCTCGATACAACACGTTAGGAACCATGCGTGAGAAGATCCGATGGCAAGTGGACGCAAAGGCGATAAGCACACTAAGCACCGGATTGAATGAAGAATTCCTGACGCTGGGCAAACTTCTCGACCAAGGCAATGTAAGCGAAGCGGAATCAAAGATAGAAATCTTCGCGAGTCGACTGGTCTCTGCTTGGGAAGCGAACGAGCGAGCGCGATCGGCAGCGTCTTTACGAACGGACTTGAGTCGATGGATCACCTCTGTTCCAAAGCGACTTACTGAAACGCCGCGTTTCAAGGATCTTCAGCAAGATGCCACTCGGGCCGACGAGCAATGGCAAAGCGCCGATACTGTCACCGCCTTTGACTTGGCCGAAAAGACCTACAGCAATCTGCAACAGAGACTCGGTGAATGGCTTGAAAAGGAGGAAAATCCATCTGAAAAATCCGACCGACTTCAAAACAGCCAATCCCAAGCCAGCAGGATTGCCGAGCAGTTGCAGCAGTCCCAGGTGCGCAACAGCGAATTAGCCTCCGAGGTCGACACCCTCAAATCACAAATTGCCAAGCAAGCCGAACTCAATCAAAAAGATCGTTTGGCTAAGGAATCTGCGGAAAGCCAAACCAAAGATCTCATGGCTAAGCAAACGGCCGCCGAATCGGACTTCAATCAACTCAAAGCGACGCTACAAGAGAAACTCCGCATCGAGGGCGATCTGGCTCAGATCCAGCAGCAGCTTGCAGAGCGCAACTTCGCATGGGAAAACGCGCAAGCTCAAACCGCTAAGCTTGCCAAGGAGCGAGACAACGCCAAGGACAAAGCGGATCGATTGGAAAAATTATTAGCTTCGAGTGGTTCCGCAAATCCTGCCGATTTGGTCAAATTGTCTGAGCAGGAGATCTTGAAGATCGAATCGATCGATACCAAAGATTGGGATGCGACCAACAGGGCCTTGACCGAGGCAAAGAGTAAGTACCGAGAGATATCCAAAAATCGCCTCAAACAGTTACAGGACTTTAGTGAAACGAGTCCGACGATTCGCAAACTCGATGCGGAGCTCGCTAGCCAAGAATCCGTGGTACGAAAAGCCTTACAGGTTCAGGATCAAGCCGATCATCAGATGTTTATCGACTTGGATGAGCAGCTAGCAACCAAGCGATCCGGCCGCAAGGATCTGATTGAAAATGTTGGTCGTTTACCTACTTCCGCACCGGTTGTTGAAATAGACAAACAGACCGCCACACTTCTTGCAACGCAAGCGAAATACATCGATGGCCATGAACGTGCGATTGGTAAGCAAAGGCTTGATATTGCGACTATTATGGAAGCGCTTTCATCAAAAACTCTGAAGCCTGGCAAAGTCGCAGGAGAGCCTTTGGTTATCCCTGTCCAAGGAATCGATATTCGGTTTCAATGGTGTCCAGCCGGAAGCTTTCAAATGGGAAGTCCCAGTTCCGAGAAGGGACGCGATAGCGATGAGGATTCCGTGAAGGTGACTCATTCGCAAGGTTTTTGGATGATGGAAACAGAATGCTGGCAAGCGTTATGGGTCGCTGTGATGGGTTCGCCGAAGAGTTCGGAATGGACGCAGGAGTATGGAGTTGGAGATAAGTACCCTGCCTATTACATTTCGCACGATGAAGCGACGCAGTTTGCTCAGAAACTGAATCAGCTTTTGGAGGCCGAAGGTATGATTGCGGGTTATGAGGTTCGATTGCCTACCGAAGCGCAGTGGGAGTATGCCGTTCGGGCTGGTAGCACAACTGCCTATTGCTTTGGTGACGATGAAAAGAAATTGGGTGACTACGCTTGGTGCGACGAAAATTCCGGCAATAAAAACCATCCGGTAGGAACAAAGAAACCAAACGCTTGGGGGATCCACGACGGTCATGGATCGGTATGGGAATGGTGTTCGGACTGGTACGATAGCAAGTAGACCAACAACTGGCTCGTTTCGCGTGCTCCGTGGCGGCAGTTGGGGCAACGAGGCCGCGAATTGCCGGTCGGCGTTTCGTCTCAGGAACGACCCGTCTTACCGGTTCCGCAACAACGGCTTTCGCGTTGCCCTGAGTCCATCCAGAATCCAAAAGTGAGCAAAGCCAAGACAAGTTTAGGAAGAGCGTAGCCAGTGGTCGCAGGCACGAAGGGAGCGCGGAGCGGCGACCGGAGATGCCGTAGACTTCTGGCTTAGCGGACTTGATAGGTGGGGGTGCAGGGGGCGATGCCCCCTGCGCGAGAATTTTTGATCGGACTTTTTACTATCATGCCATTTCGAATTTTTTTGATTCCAGTACTTTACAGCGACGACGCGACGGAGGAACTGAACGCGTTTATCGCCAGCCATCGAGTCGCGCACATCGAGCGTAAGTGGATCGATCAAGGAACCCAATCGGCCTGGGCCTTCTGCGTTGAATACGTGCTTACCTCGCCAGCACGCGATGCCAACCCGAGATCCCAACTTAGCCGAAACCGGATCGACTATAAGACGATTTTAAGCCCCGATGAATTCACGATTTTCTCGCTGCTCCGCGATCTGCGTAAAGAATTGAGCCAGCAGGAGGGCGTACCGGTGTTTGCCCTCTTCAGCAACGAACAACTGGCCCAAATGGTCCAACGGCGATGTTCATCCAAAGCGGATTTGCTCGGTATCGAAGGAATCGGCGAGGCCAAAGTGGAAAAGTACTCTGAGAAGTTACTTGCAACCCTCTCAAAGTTTGCATTGCCACCCCCGAGTTCGGAATCGCCATGAAGCGCGTCGGTGGTTTGTACAAAGCGATGCTGGATCGTGAAAATTTTCTTCTCGCGTTTCATCGTGCCGCGAAAGGCAAACGGTATCGAGCGAAAGTTGGTGAGTTTCAGGATGATTTGCCCAATTGGATGACATCGATTCGTCAAAGATTATGTTCAGGCAACTTTATATTTGGACGGTTTCATCAGTTCTTGATTCGCGATCCGAAGGAACGAATCATCACGGCACCATGTTTTGAAGAACGGGTCGTACACCATGCCATTATGAATGTCTGCGAACCGGTTCTTGATCGTTGGCTGATCGATGATACCTATGCGTGCCGTGTTGGCCGTGGCCGCGAAGCCGCGGTCAAGCAAGCGATGCATTTCTGCCGCACTCAGTCATGGTGTCTGAAACTAGATGTTCGCAAATACTTTGACAGCATCGACCACGATCGATTGCTTGAACTGCTGACTCGGCGGTTTAAAGAAGTTCCGCTACACACCTTGTTTGATCGGATTGTGCGATCATATCGCGGATCACAAGGGATCGGACTACCGATTGGCAGTTTGATGTCACAGCACTTTGCCAACTTCTATCTGGGCTGGCTTGATCGTTACGTGAAAGAGGCGTTGCAGATACGTGGTTACGTCCGGTACATGGACGACATGCTACTTTGGGGTGACGATCGGTTGGAGTTGCAACGCATCCAGCGAGAGTGTGAGAGTTTCGTATCCGATCAACTGAAGCTCGAATTCAAACTTGCACAGATTCGACGTGTCGAGCACGGAGTTAGTTTTTTGGGTTGTCGATTGTTTCCGGCACATATCGAGCTGAATCGACGAAGTAAGCAGCGATGGCGGAGTAGGGTTCGCTTCTTGGAGAAAGCCTATCGGCTGGGGCTTATATCGGATCTGGATTTGCAGAAACGACTCGCGTCGCTGACGGCCTTCGCCAGAGGCGGCGGTGCGCGGAGTTGGAAGTTTCGGACTTCTGTGTTAGAACCTTGGCAGGTGGACGAACCTTAATGGCTCGAATCGCGTGAACCGTGGCGGCAGTTGGAACAACGAGGCCGCGAATTGCCGGTCGGCGAATCGTAACAGGAACGACCCGTCGAACCGGAACCACAACAACGGCTTTCGCGTTGCCCTGAATTCCAACGGCCAGATAGCTGGATGGCTAGTGGCGGATGCCCTGGATTCTGGATGGAACAGTTCGTTTTCCCGTCTGGCCCGGTTTCGGCTTGACCAGCAAAACCTCAACCTGAGACCGCATGGTGTTAGTAGGTCGGTTGGATGACCGATGCCAAAGCTCCGTGCGGTCTTTTTTATTGCGCAAGCAGCTGATGGCTTCGCGCGACAGGTCTAACTCCCGGTCTACTTAGTTCGAATTCTACTCCCTCCATTGCAAAACCAACTTTTTTCGCTGGAAAAACGAGGGTTCTGAGACGACTCTGGCGACTCACAGGACGACTCAGTGAAATGTTTTTGGGGTCCAAGGCAGCGCACAAGACGATGAATTCTACAGGGGCAGCAACTGCAGGCATGGACATGCATGGATAGGCAGGAAAGCCAAAGCAATTGGCCCAATATGCGAAAAACCCTAGGAAAACCAGGGTTTACCAGCGGAGAGGACAGGAACCGAACTTTTTGATGTTTTCCCAATGTTTTTGGAGGAGTTCGAGAGGTGCTTAGACAAGATTCCGTAAGACCGAAATTCGGTTCAGTTGACGATCAAGCAACGATTATCGGAGCGATGGCGATGAACCAATTTCGGGATTCGTTTGTGGGCTACCGTCAGTACTGGGTTTTAGCCCAGAGGGTGGCACTTCTCTGCCATTAGTGCGTCAGCCACCGGATTTGGGGGGCAATCGATCCATAGGATTTTATTGCGATACGAGTTTGCGCCTTGCTTTCAGCCCCAAACGCAACATCCTGGGGGGCTTATTGAAGTTCCCTCGCCGTTGGCTGCGGGTTAAACGATATTTCGCCTTAGGCGAACTCAAGTAGCACGTAGCCACCAGTCGCCAGACGGTGGAGGCTTAACTCGCGCCGCTGTCGACCGCTTGGCAGCGGATGGCCACGCGAGGTTGGCGCTATACAACTACTGCCTCGACTGCGGGGTGACCTTGTACCGATGGGTCTGGGTTCCTCGCTTGACGACGATCTCGGTCTCTTGGCCTACCTTCAACGCTTCGATCGCATAGGTGTAGTCGTAGATGTTTTCGACTTTGCGACCTGCCAGTTCGATCACGATGTCCTTGGCCAAAACCCCCGCTTTGGCAGCAGGCCCGTCTTTGGAAACCCCAGAGAGCAACACCCCCTGGATGTCTCCTTGGGCATAATCCGGAATCGAGCCCAGATAAGCCGTCATCGCAGCTCGGGCACCTTGGTTCTCAGGGGCCTTTTGCTCGGTGTACTCGGGAGCATCGGGTGTGGTTCCAAGTGCGCGGGTGATGAGTCCGACGAGCTTAGCGATCTTGGCAGCTCCTTCGTAGTTGAGTAGCTCTGGCGTGTCGCGCGGCGTATGGTATTCCGAGTGCGACCCGGTAAATGCCGAGAGGATCGGTACTCCCTTGAGAAAGAAAGTGCTCGCGTCGGTCGGCAGGTAGCTGTCGGCTTGCAAAGTGATGGGCAATCCGACGACGGCGTTGCGCTTTTCGATTTCACCTTTCCAGTAGGGGGACGAGCCGATCCCCTGGAGGACCAGGTTTTCCCGCAGGCGACCGACCATGTCGAGGTTCACGCAAGCGGCGACCGTCGGGTAGAGTTTGTTCCCTTCTGGCTTTTTCAGGTTCGGGTAGATTTCATGGAAGTGGTCGGCGAAGTAGGCCGAGCCGAGGAGTCCCATCTCTTCGCCGGACCAAGCGGCAAAAAGGATATCGTGTTTGAGTGCAAGTTTGCCGGCTTTCTTTTGGCTAGCCAGGGACTGGGCGATTTCGAGCATGGCAGCGACCCCCGAGGCATTGTCGTCGGCCCCCCGGTGGATACCGCTTCGTTCCTCATCGCGTGCGAGGCTTGAACTGTTGCCGCCGGCCCCGAGGTGATCGATGTGGGCTCCGACGATGATCACCGATTTGGCCGATTGGTTCGGATCGTCGGAGGCTCTGAGGATTCCGAGCACGTTCGAGCCGGTGCGTTTGATCGGCTGAACTTGAATCGAGCTTGCGACCTGGACATCGGGGAGTTCGAAGCCCATCATCATTTCGCCTTTGTCCAACTCGGTTTGAAGGTCTTCGAGTTTGTCCTCGCTTTTGGCGAACCATTCCAAGGCGAGCGCATCGGTGATGCTCATCGCAGCGATGCTGGTGCCTGAGAGCGAGCCATCGTTTTGGAGAGGGACCAATTGTTGGCGGACACCGCTCTTGGGTCCACTCACGACGATTAGACCTTTGGCCCCGCGATCCCGCGCGACCATGGCTTTGTATCGAAGAGAGCTGTAGCGGGCCAGATGCTGTCGGCGTTCGGGAGTCACATCGCTTGGCATTTGCCGAAGGACCATCACCCACTTGTTCTCGACATCCAAATGGACGTAGGAATCGTACTCTTTTTGATTTTCGTCGGCGGGAGCTACGATGCCGTAACCGGCGAAGACCACGCCGGTGGGCTCGACCTCACCGGACTTGGAGAACGCCAGCGGTCTCCAGTCTTCGTCGAGCTTCCATGAGGCCTCGGCTGACTTGAGGGTGTTGTTGCCTGCCAGTTCGACACCGGCGGTGTAGGGGAACGGGAAGAAGTACTTGCCGAATTCGTCGAGGTTGGGTGCCGAAGGCGAATCGGTTCTTTGGTTGAGATTGGTTTTCTCTAGGAGCATCGAGAAGGTGTCTGTGCCGGCCGGAGCGAGTCCGAGTTCGGACATGTAGCTCGCGACATAGGCCGTCGCGAGGCGTTCGCCGTCGGTACCCGTGAGTCGTCCTCCGAGCTCGGGCCGGCAGAGGTAATCGACATGGCGTCCGACGTCGGAGGCTTTGTAATCGTTGTCGTTGGCTTTTGCGTTTTCGGAGGCTAGGCTCGAAACTTGTCCGAGCGCATCGGCATCGAGGGTTCCTGCGGTTTTTCCGAGGCCCAGCGATTTTCGGGCTTGCGCATCGTTCCAAGTCCCGATGAAGATCTGTGATTTTTTCTCCGCGGTTCGGTTGCTCGTCCAGGCCAACTCGGATCCATCGGGCGAAAAGACTGGGAGTCCGTCGAAGCCATCGGTGGAGGTGACTCGGACCGGCTCTTTGGTCCCTGCGGCGTCGACGATGTAGAGTTCAAAGTTTGCGAAGCCTTGGAGGTTGGTCGCAAAGATCATGTAATCGCCCGAGGGGTGGAAGAACGGAGCCCAGCTCATGGCCCCGAGCCGCGTGAGCTGCTTGGGGTCGGATCCATCGATGTTGGCCGAGTAGATTTCGGCCGTCGCTCCGTCTTCGCTGAAGCGTCGCCAACAGAGCCGCTTGCCATCGGGAGAGAAGAAGGGTCCTCCATCGTAACCGAACACATCGGTGATTCTGCGAACATTCGTTCCATCGGAATTCATGACATACAGATCCAAGGCGACGGCAGGATCGTTTCCGAAGAGGGTTTGCTCACGCTCGCTGAGGGGTTTGGCGTAGGCTTGTCGATTCGAGGAGAAGGCGATGAGCTTGCCATCAGGGCTGTAGGAAGCTTCTGCATCGTACCCGAGGGCTTCGGTCAGTTTTTTGTAAGTCCCTGATTTGCGGTTCCATTCGACCAATTCGAACTCAGGGTCGTAATCCCAAGCGTAGCGTCGTTGTTGTCCCGAGGCGCGGAAGTCGAGTTCCGCTTGCTGCTTGGAGGTCGCTTCGGCATCGAATTGGGTCGAGGCAAACAGGACCCGATCGCCATCGGGATGGATCCAGGCGCAGGTTGTTTTTCCATGGCCGGGAGAGACTCTTTGGATGTCTCCTGATTCGCGGTCCATGAGATAGATTTGGTAGAAGGGGTTGCCCGCCTCGCGTTCGCTTTGGAAGACCATTTGCTTGCCATCGCGGCTGAAGTATCCTTCGCCGGCGCGGGAGCCTTCGAAGGTCAGTTGCCGGACATCGGCGACAAAGTCGGCTTCGGTGCTCTGCTGGGCCGGCGCGATTTGCTGTTCCGGTGCGACGTCCTGGGCGTGTGCGAGTTGGATCGGCACGAGACCCAGGCTTAGAAGGCCCAGGCTTGGCAGGCACAGGCTTGGCAGGCACAGGGCTGCTAGGGCCGTGCCAAGAGCGTATCGAGGGGTGGAGTATTTGGTGGGTTTTGCAGGGTCGGGTTTTGCGGTGATTCGATTCATGGGTTCAGCAGCGGGGGATCTTTTGGGGATTTTCGGGGAGGGTGGACTTTGGGGGGTGGGCCTTTTTCGGCTCGCGACGCTTGATCGCATGGTGGCAGCATCGCGACAGCGGGGCCGGAATTCCGGAATTATGGTAGTCGATTGGGCGAATCTGTCATCTGAGTTTTTTCGGATGAGAGTCGCTTTACGGGATGCGCGTTGAGGGTTGCGCGTTGCGGGAGTTGGATCAATCGACCCAGCTTTCGAGGCGTTTGCGATCTTCGGGGTTTCCGATGGGATCGAAACCCAGTTCTTTTTCCCGTTGGTCTAGGGCAGTAGTTTGTTCGGCTAGGCGTTGGCGGAGGGATTTGTCGCGGGTTACGACGTAGAGGCCAACGACGAGGACTTCGGTTGGGGCATCGATGAGGACGCTTTGTCCCTCGATGCGGTACTTGATAGGTTTTGGTCCATCGGCGTCGATTTCAAAGCAGTCGAGTCGGCCGTTGGAGCTATCGTTATGGAGCCAGGTCGGCAGCGCGAAACGGAAGTTTGCAGGTCGGGTTGCGAATTGGAAGGTTCGAGTTTTCGTGTCGATCGAATAATCAAGATCGTTGGCGACAAGAAGCGTGGAGTCTTGGGAGGCGATCGACGAGAGGTCCCAAGAGGGTTTGCCATCTTGGAGGATTCTTTCGTAGCGGTAGGCGGTACCCGATTGGAGGATCGGTCGGAGCAAATCGATTTCGCGACCTACTCGGCGGATCGGATCGAGCAGGTCGGGGAATTTCGCAAGGGACTTCATGCTGAGGTTGAACCAATAGAGGGACATGATTCCGTTGCCCAGGCCCTGCCAAGCTTGGGCGCGGAGTTCTTGGGGGGTAGGGGACCCACGGCGTGGGCTCAAGATCCCGCCCCATCCGTCGTGGGCACCTTGGGACCAGTAGGCGATGCTGACCGGTCGGCTTTGTTCTCGGAGGCTTCGGGTCATGGATCCGATGGTTTCTAAGGGGGCGCCCCATCGGATCGACTCGCCGTTCCAGCGGTCGTATTTGGTCCAGGCATCGGCTGCGGGTGCGATGACGCGGTAGGCATCGTAGTGCGGGTAATCGGACAGTCCGGCGTAGTATCTCCAAGTCCGTTCTTCGCTGAGCGTGACGCTTGTCGGGAGCCGCCAGGGCGCATACGGAGCGAGTTTATCGAAGACTTCTTGGGCCGGGACCGGTCGTCCTCCGCCGTACTGTGGTTCGCCTAAAAATTCGACGGCATGGATATTCGGGAGCATCGCATCGGAGTCGTAGCGTTGACGATCACCAAGTCGATTGAAACGTTTCATCGGGTACTTGGCATAGAGTTCGGGGTTGTCGGTGAAACCTGCCACTTCCTCGATCTGTCCGGTGTTGACGTGAAGCAGAGCCAAGGTCTTGAGGTACTCTTCGTTGGTCATGCTCATGCGGTTCTTGACTTGGTTTGCCGTCCATCCTCCGCTGATATCGAACGTGTTTGGACGGACCTTCATGCTGGCCCAAAGCCGAATCGGTTTGGACTCAGACGCGCTTGCAAGAACGATTTCCAAAGCCATGTAGGTCAACGCCAGCGGTGGGGTGTCGATGGTCAATCCGATGAGTTCTTTGGCTGGGATGTTTTGATCAGCGTTCCACGTTTGGAGATCGTTTTTCTCGAGGAACGGAAAGAGCGTAGGGTAGGATTCGTTGTCTTTGGGAAACCACAGGCGGCAGGATTTGAGTTCGAGGTTCTTCTCCAGGTCATTTCGAAGCGTAACCAGGACGCGTGTTGGGCGGAGCGATGCGTCGGTGCTAAGAAACCCGATCGATTCGATCCATGCATTAGGCGTTTGGATATCGAAAAGGATCTGAGCGTTTTTGGCCGTTTGGTCTGCCGCGATGGTTTTGTAATCCAGCGTGTGGTTCGATCCGGTTCCCCACTCGGAGGTTTGGCCGTTGAACCGCAAGACCCGCAGCGCGCCGGCAGGGAGTTCGAACCCGTTTTCCCAGGATGGGTCGCGCCACGCCCAGGCGTTTGCAGAGACGAGTTGGCTCGGGGTAGCCGAATCGAATTGCAAGGGGCCTTCGATGGCGATCGTTTTCTCGGAGGTGTTGCGGACGAACAGTTCGGTACGGGCCGAGAGGCTCGGATCGGGAGCTTTGCGCCAGCGAAGTTCCGAGGAGAACTGGTGTGGGGTCGTTTGAATGCCCGAGAGTTCGAGGGCTTGGGCGATCGCAGCGGTAGGGCAAAGCAGGGCCAGGAACGAGGCGATCAGCAGGGGTGCTATAGGCATGGGAGTGGATCTTTGATTGGCTTCGGCAGCATGGCCTTGGTCAAACGGTGCAATTGCAGCTAATCGCGAAAAAACCAGCGTTTTTGATG
Source organism: Planctomycetaceae bacterium (assembly GCA_021298315.1). Taxonomy (GTDB): domain Bacteria; phylum Planctomycetota; class Planctomycetia; order Pirellulales; family Pirellulaceae; genus JBKCUI01. The sequence goes on along the minus strand of JAJTFC010000134.1, from coordinate 16,892 downwards.
TTGCCAGGATTGGGCTGGTCGATATATTACGCATTCCCAGGATTGGACCCCGGCGGTCGGATTCCTTGGCAACCCAAGAGTTTCGAGAGAATTACCATGAAAGTCGTTTCATCCATCGGTGCCCTAAAGTACCGACACGCTGATTGCCAAGTCGTACGTCGTCGCGGTCGAATCTACGTGATTTGCAAGAGCAATCCACGTTACAAAGTCCGTCAGGGAAGTGCCAAGGTCAAGCGTCGCAAGCGCTAGGTTCGGTTTTGCTGGGGTCATCCATTGCCGGATCGACTCCCCCCAGATACGGGCTTGTACGCTGTGCTGAATACAGCGTCGCTCACTTTTCTTTGTCGCAATCCTAACCGGCCGTCATTCTCAGACGGTCGAGTCTCTCGCGATTTGTTGCTTGCAGTTCCGAGCTTCGGATTTTCTTCCGTCTGCTCCGATCGGCAACATCTGCCCTCGAAGATCGATATACTGAATCTCGATGCATGATGGGCTTTCACCAAGCGAAGGTACCCGATGTGCGATGGGTTTTGGAATTGTTGAAAATCGGTCCCAGGTTGATTCCAAGCAGGGGAACATGCAGAAGCTTCGAATAGCCGTCATAGGGCTAGGTTCGGATTGGCAACATCGGTATTTGCCTGCGCTGCGTTCGCTCCGAGATCGTTTCGGGGTCGTGGGTGTTTACCACAGCGTGTCGGCATTGGCTGCTGCGGCCGCACGTGAATTGGATTCCGTAGGTTATGACAGTTTTCGCAGCCTGATTTCCAACCCATCGGTCGAAGCGATCCTGATGCTCGAAGATGACTGGTATCAACTTCAGCCCCTGTGGGTCGCTTGCGAAGCACAGAAGGGTATTTTCTGTGGTTCCGAGGTCGACATCCAAGGGATGAGCTCGTCGGGTTTGCAGGGAGCGATTTCCAGTTCCGGAATTCCGTTCATGAGCGGGTTTTCTCGGCGTTATGCGCCGGCGACCTTGCGTTTCAAGGAGCTCATCGCGACGCGGCTCGGACGCCCGCGATTGCTGTTCTGCCACCGACGCTTGCCGAGCGAACTGCCCGATCCGGCAAACTCGATTTCGCTTGAGAAACAGACCAATCGCGAGCTTCTCGAACTGATCGATTGGTGCACGTACATCGTTGACGAGGAGCCCGATTGGGTCCAAGCGATTCGGCATTTGAGTCGGCCCAGCCCGACCAACGCCGACTATCAGATTTTGAGTCTCGGGTTCGGCGATCCGGAGACCGATCCGAACGCGATCTTGGCGCAGATCAGTTGCGGTGCGTATATCCCTTCGGTGTGGGCCGAAGCCATAGCGTTTCGTCCCCCGGCGGCGGTTCAAGTTTGCTGTGAAAAAGGGCTAGTATTTATCGATCTGCCTTCGACGCTCGTTTGGTTTGACGATGCGGGACGGCATCAAGAGACGCTCGATACGGAGTTGCCGATCGGCCAGCAAATGCTGATTCAGTTCCATCGCGCCGTATCGTCGAAGGTTTCGTTGGTCAGCGATTTGCGGGAGACCAACGAGGCGATCCGGATCTTGGAAAAAGCCAAGCTCAGTACCCAGACCCACCAGCGCGTCGCGTTGCGAGGTTGAATTCTTTAGCCCTTTCGTCAGCCCATTCTTTAGCCCAAGGCTGTTAAATTGGAGCGATCGTACCGATTCGACTGATGGAATCGATTCTTTCGGGCCGATCAGATCCTGATGGTACGTAGGGGCTCGGTTCGGCAAGGGCTCGTTTCGTCGAGGTCTCGGTCGGGCAGGCAGCGTTGCAACGCTAGCAAAACGGTGGGTGATTCGAATGGTGGAAGCGTTCTTTGGATTCGAGAGGCGGCCTTTTAGTGTCTCGCCGTGCCTGGATTCGTACGTTCCGATCGCCGGAAGTGAATTGGCTGTTGAGCAATCGGTTCGATGCGTGGTGCGTGGCGAGGGGCCATCGTTGATCATCGCCGGATCTGGGCTTGGAAAAACCATGTGTGCGATGAAGATTGCCCAGGTGCTCGGTGACCGAATGCAGGTGGTTTTTTTAGCGAGTTCACCGTTGTGCACACGCAGGGCGCTGTTGCAATCGATCTTGTATCATTTGGGATTGCCCCATCGCGAGATGAGCGAAGGGGATTTGCGCATCGAGCTTCAGGAGCATTTGAGGGGAATGGGCGGTGCGGGGGGTGGGTTGTTATTATTGGTCGACGAGGCGCAGACGTTGTCGATGAAGTTGCTCGATGAGCTTCGGATTTTGACCAACACGCTTTGTGAGGGGATGCCTTGCGTTCATTTGATTTTGGCAGGAACGCTCAAGCTTGAAGACACGCTTGCTCATCCTCACATGGAGTCTCTCCATCAGCGGATCGTGGCCCGTCATTACTTGGCTCCTCTGAATCATTCCGAGACGCTTGGGTATGTCCAACGAAAGATCGAGTGGGCCGGTGGCAATGTAGCTTCTGTTTTTCAACCCGATGCGCTCGAGGCGATCCACCGAGCTAGCGATGGGATACCGAGGCTCATCGACCAGCTTGCCGACCAAGCCATACTCCAATCGGGGGTTGAGGCTCAGAGGCCGATCCCTGCGAGTCGCATTGGTGCGGTTTGGACCCAGCTCCATCAGTTGCCTAGCCCTTGGTCGACTCCGCATGAGGAGTTCCAAGCGGAGTCGCAAGAGGGGGCTACTGCGGAAGCGGTAACTCAGGGATCCAGCGAGGATGAGCCCTCGGTCGAATTTGGAGCCTTGGAAGAAGACCCATTGGAAACCGATACGGTCAGTCTGTTCCAATCGTTCCTTGAGGACTCCGTCGAGCAGGGCCGAGGTGTCCGAAGCATTTCAGGAAGCATTGCGGGAAGCGTCGCAGGGAATGTTGCAGGACGAGCCGTCGTATCGCCGGTTTCCACCGGGGGTTTGGATGAGTCCTTTCAGCAATGGATCAACGAGCTGAAGCTTTCGGCGGTGCATCTCGATCCGAGCCATCATGCGTTTGTGCGAGCCGAGTCGACGGCCAAGCAGCTTCCAAAGCCTGTCGCGAGTGGACCGAGTCATCCTCGGACGGGTCCTGGCCAGCTCGTTGGCGAATCGGTCGACGGGGATGACCGCGACATGATTGTGATGGTCGAGGAGCACGGGTGGATCAATCCGTTTGCGATCCGATAGGGTTCGGACCCTCGCGATCCGACTGGGGCGCACTCGCAGCGCGCTTGAAACTAAACACCGTTGAAACGGAACACGGATGGAACTGAATATGGATTGCGTCGTACCTATCGATTCTTTTGTTCGATTGTTGCCCAAGCGACCGAGTGTGTGCATTGGGGTCGGTTTTTTGGCGAGCCGACGAAGTGGACTTGAGGTTTTCCGTGGGATGGATTTAGTGGGTCAGCTTGCGTTGGGATGGATGGGACAGAGTCACTCTCGCGCGTGCGTGGTTCGCAGCACCGACAGGTTGCATGCTGCGAGATCGGCCGAGCCAGGTCTACAGGAAGTCTACTGGGATTGGCTCGTTGAGAGTGGAAAAGACCCGAGCGAATTTTCAGGTCAAGTGCTGCGCGATGTGGCTGGTTTGACGAAGATTCGAGGGGAACATGGTTTGGTGTTGATCGAGCTAGGATCGACCGATTCGCCGACGGCGCTTCATGCATCGCGTTTGTGCGATGGTTTGGTGTTGGTTGCCCAATCGGCTGACCGGAGTGTAGGCAAGAGCAAAGCGCAGTTGGGTTCGTTTGAGCGATCCGACTGCCGGTGGCTTGGGTATTGGACGGTCGATTCGGTGTGAATTGGCCTGTGTACAATGCCGGTCCTGGTTTTTTCACTTTTTGTAAACTTCGTTCTAGCCGGAAGTTGAATGGCCGATATCACCCGTCACGGTACGACACCTCGCTGGTCTGACCTCGTCATGCATCGTGGGATCGCTTATTTTGTTGAAGTCCCTGAGGATCCGCAACTCGATGCACGGGGGCAATTCGAGCAACTCTTCTGTCAGGTCGACGAGCGACTCGTCTTGGCGAAGAGTTCGCGCACGGCACTCTTGCAGGTCTTGATCTACCTTCCATTTCCTGAAGACCTCGCGGTGTTCAACGAGCTATGGGATGCGTGGATTCCAAGTGGTCATGCACCGAGTCGCGCATGCATTCATGCGCAACTCGCAGCGCCAGGATACCGAGCCGAGTTGATCATTACGGCTGCATGCGATGTAGCTTAGGTGTGTCTAGGTTCACCGGCAAGTGGAATTAACGACCTCCGTCATCGCAGCGAACTTTTGAGGCGCTCGATGGTTTGTTGGAAAAAGCTCGCGTTGGATTTGCTGTTTTGCAAAATCGGCTCGATACTCTTTCGAGTGGGGTTTAGTTCCTTGGATTCCCAGTTGGTGATTCCTAGATGATCGACCCAGCGTGTAGCGTGCAATTTCTTGTAGTTCGCGACAAGCGATCCCATGAGGTCCGCCAATCGTTTGGCTGTCATTGCATTTGCAATCGCTCGCTCTTGAGCTTGAGATAGTCGATCGACAACCTTGTCGCGCGCTTTCATCAGTTCATCGCGGCTAAGCACATGCTGCTGCAGGGATACCCTAGCTTTTGCTTCATCGTCCAAGGATTCCCTCAGAGCAGTGTTCAAGCGTCGCAGACGCGCATCGATCGACTCAAGTCGACCTTGGGCATCATTCAGGCTCTCCCTTGCTTGTTTCAGAGAATCATTTGCATTAATCCACTCTTGTCGTTTGGATTTTTCAATTGTGAGAGCAGCTTCGAGCGATTCTCTAGCTGCTCTCCATTCAGCGAGACGCGACTCTCTATGCGATGCGCTAGCATCTTCGAACCGTTTTTTAGCGACATTTGCGACCCGCTGGCGGGATTCGGACACATCGCGAGCGTCCTCGAATTCACTCAACGCCTTCTTTGCTGCTTGGTCTGCAGAACGAACAGCTTGGCTGAATTCCAGGATAGCTTCCAACGTTTCTTGACGATTTTCAGTGGTCGAACCAATACTCTTACGCGTAGAACGAACCTCTGCTGAAGCATCGTTTAGAGTCTTGGACAATCGAGTGGATCGCTTATTATAGCTTTCGATCTCCGTGTTAATCTTTGCTAGCGATTTTCCAAAGGAATTGATCGAGCTGTCGACAATAGCGTTGGATTTTTTCAACTCAGCCTGCTCTTTCTCAATGCCGACGAGTTCCTTTTGCATTTTTTCAAACCGATCTCGCTGGAGAGTTGGATCGGTGGTGATCGTGAAATTGATTGCCGACCAGTACTTGCCATCGCTTGCGGTGAGTGTGATCACTGCGTCCCCCTGATCGGTTGGCTGGATGACTAATTGGTTGCCGACGATACGAGCCTTAGCGATCGATGGATTATTAGACCTGACTCGAAAGGCAATAGGTTTTCCTTCCGGGTCGATGGCCAGGTCTTTCAGATCGATGGTCTGCGTTTCGCCGATCGTAGAATTCGGAATTGAGTGTTGGAATGTCGGGGGTTTGTTGTTTTCATCGCTAGGCGTGAAAAAATCTTCGTCTTTGAGAATCTCATCGACTGGATGCGATTGAGCGAATTTCCAGCTCGTTTGTTTGGCGAGTTGTCCATACAGTGCATCGAGATCCTCGCGGTCGCGGCGGCGGTGGAAGCGGAGTTGATCGCTATATTTCTCAACCAAGACATAGGGGAGACTCTTGGCTTGGTCGTGTTCCTTGCCGAAAAATCGACCGATAAGTCCCAGTTTATCGCGCACACCCTCGGAAATGTCTACATCAATCGAGTTACCACCCGCAGTGTCCTTGTAAGCGACGAAGACTCTTTCAGCATCATCTGATAGTTCGATTGCACGAACGGCTGGCATGATCGATGAATAGTTCGATACGAGTTCCCGCGTACCTTCTAAGGCGCTTGGAACGCTGTAGACGCGAAGCTGTTGGTCCGTGCCACCGATCACCATTCGGGTGCCATCTGCAGAAAGCCTTCCCGCAGTGATTTGTGTGCCGCTAGCCATATCCGTGATGGTAAGCTTGGCGATCAATTCGTTACCCACGATTTGCATCAGGCTTGCGCTTGTTCCGTTGGTGACCAACACATGTCCTCGGGTTGTGTCCACATCCAGGACTCGCAGGTTCGGCCCAAGCGTCCAAGTGTTCAGCAAAACCGGAGATCGTTCTGCATCGACTGACCAGATTTGTACCGCTCGATTCCTTTGGATCGAAACGATACGGATTGGAGAGTCATTGTTCAGCGGAGTGACCCAGAAATCCAGCAGATCCTCCGCGATTCTCCCGAGAGATACTGGAGTTCCAAAACTACCGGTTGCGGCAACAGGAATCGATTGAACGCTACCACCCGTGCCAGCTACCAATAGCCGACGATCGTCGGCCCATTTGAGGCCAGCGCTGAACCCTTGTTTGAGAACCAACTCTTTCGAGCTTCTGCTCTCGAGATTGATCACCGTTAGTTTTCCGTTCTGGTCAAGAACGGCAAGTTTCCTGCCATCGGGAGAGAACTGCAAATCGAGGGGTTTGACGGTCGATAAACGGTTTTGAAACAGCAAGGCGTCGCGATTGGTATTGACCACGGACACATAACCTGAGGTATTGGCGTAGGCGAATAGGCCATGGTTATGAAAGGCGATCCTTTCCATTTCACCGGAAACGGGCTTGCCATCCTTGGAGAAGTTTTTGTAGCGCGTCGAACCGATTGGATCGGTTGTGGAGAATTCCCGAGCTGTACCGGCTTCAACACCTAATTGGTTACCCCCAACGATCCCGTCGAGTGGTCCTTTGTAGAAGTCCGATGGGACATCGGTGACCTCCTCGTTGAAGCTACGTAACACCAAGTTGAAGGGCGTCGTTTCAGGTTCAGGAATGGATGATTTATCAGTTTTCTTGACCGAAATGGGATTTAGGGCTACTAGTTCAACGTATCCGAGTTTTTCCGAGAGCGCTTTGCGTTCCCGGGCGATGCGATCGATGGCTTCGCCGGCGGCGACTACAGCGAAATCCTCGGCGATCATTTGCACATCGAGCTTAAATCCACCATTTTCCAGATCGATCGCTCGGCCTTTGTTGGCAATAGCTCGGTACATTTGCGCAGAAAGCCGGTCGATGCTCTTGCGGTAAGCGTTTGCATCGGTGACTTTATCGCCGAAGGCGCTATAAGGTTTTACTCCGTCGTTAAGTTGCTTCTGCGCATCGATGATCATTACCTCTGTACTTCGAAGCAGTTTTTGCTGTTCCTCGTTGGTCATCGATTCGAGTGAATTTAAGGAGATAGCGCTCGACGCGATCGGTTGAAGAGGCAGCCCCATCATGGCGTTTTGATGATTGGATGCGATCTGCATAAGGTAGACCCATTCGGGAACATCCGATTTTCCTGATTTCCAGGTGTCGTAGAGTTTCTTCGACGACTTGGCGATCGTCTTGGCGGACTTCAGAATCTGCAATGCACTTAATGGAGCCGCAGGTGTTACTAGAAGTACCACCGACTTGATGAGTTCAGCCACAGGCTTGACCGAGTCGGAGATCTTATCGAGAACGGTCACTGGTTCGATATAACCAGGGGTAATGATTGTGAATGATGGATCCGGAGCTACAGCGGTGGGTACTGGGGCCCAAGGTGCGACCCGCTCGATCGTCAATCCGTTGAGGATAGCGTTGCTCGTTAGGCCGCCGGTATCCCGAAGTTCCAGTTCGAGGGTCCCACCGAGATGATTGAATCTAAAGGTCGTCTCCTTGATCTCCCGTGGGGATGTGTGAGGGATCGACCCGATCGATCGCGAGTTGGCGTAGACATGCAAGTGATCCAAGCTCTTGGAGGTGCCGGTCATGAGAGTGATGTAGTAAATACCTGGCTCTAAATCGACCAAAAAGGGGATCGATGGACCGCTTACGTAATCGCGTTGCCAGTCGTTTCCGATAGCGGAATCGCCTAATTGGATCTGGGTTCCTTGCTTCAGTCCAAACCCTACCTCTTGAGAGTAGATGGCCTCTGGTGAGATGTTGATCGTATCAGGTTGCTGATGGGTCTTAGATCCAAAGTCAAATTTGGTTTTCAAGAAAGGAGTGGCAGGTAGATTTGCATCGATTTCCATCAATTGCTCGGTCGCTTTCAGGAGAAGTTCCTGAGTGGCATCGGGTAATTGCGAAAAAACAAAGGTGTGAGAAGCGTCGGTTTTTACGATCGAATTTTGCGTTGAACTGGAAGGGCTTGTTCGAGACAATTTGAATTTACCTGGGGGCAGTTTCTCAAGCACATTCTCCGCGTCGTGATATTTGTCCAGAGGCAGGGGTTTATCCGGGGCTGTCTTTATCGTGATCGTTTCGGTTTGCTTCGGGTACACGAGCTTTCCGTGACCTAGACCACGCACATCATTGATTACGTCGGAGCTGAGCCAATCCTTCTCGTGGCGATAGTGGGCGATAGCCAGATTATCGAGTTCATAAGAGTGGACGAAACGAGGATCGACGCCACCGCTATTGACCATCACCAAGTTGAACTGAATGGTCGGATGCTCGATCGCTAAGTCTCTTCCTGCTCTCAGGGCAACTTCACCACCACCGCTATGTCCGACCAAGGTGATAACCGAAACCGGGTTCGTTGCGATCAGATTTTCAGTCTCAGCCTTGATTTGCTCGTACTGAAGACTGGGTAGGGCGGCGAAAACGCCGAAGTCGCGTGCGTCTTGCGTACCAGCGATGCCCACGACGTATTGGTCTTTTACCCGGACCGGGTCAGCATTCACATCACCGGAGAGTTTGGGTATATAATTTCGCTTGTGGACCCACATTTCCAAGCCGGTGATGTCGTTGACGGTATGGTCAAGCGGAGTGTATCCGAGTTTCTCTACGGCAGGTAAGTACTTAGCGCTGTTCTCGCTATAACTTGCTATTGCGATAGTTACCGCATCATGACCTGGGATATTGAGTACCGTCGAGAGAGCAATCGTGGCATCTTTGGTTCTAAGAATGAGTTCCTGGCTGTAGAAGTCTGGATTCCTGATCTCGGCAAGAACCTGACCGACTTTGCGAATCTCCAATCCGCGTTTGGTGTTTGCGAAGGTAAGTTCCCCGATGTGACCCTCGTACTCGATATGATTTATTGGGGAGGAGTCCATGATCACCGTATTGATGCTGGTTGCTGACAAGCGATACGTCTGCTTGCCTGGCCCACCGATCCCAACCCCTGCATCGCTCGAGAATCGAACGACGTCCTCTCCTTGGTTCAACAGGATCGTAGCATAAGAACTATTGACTTGAACTGAATCGTTTCCAGGACCTGCTATGACGGTGCTATGGGGATGATTAATGGTGAACCGATCGGCTTTGTTTGAACCGTAAAGAACTTCGTGTTCCATGGAAGTCGCTGGGTTGACAGCTTTGTCGGGGTCAAAAACCGGTGAACCGTCTTTCTTCATGAAGGAGCTCGCCAGCACTGCTAAATCCGTTGCAACAGAGATCGCATCGCCGATCTTTTTACCGAGTTCCACATCTGGATTTTTTTCGATAATCTCATCTTTACTGACGCCTCCTTTATAAGTGGTCTGACCTTTGCCATACGACAGATACCTGGCATCCGAAAAATGGCCTGCATCATAATCGCTAAGTAGAGCTTGATACTCGGACTGGTACAAATCCGCCGCCATGAGTTGGCGATTCTCGAGATCTTCAATTAGCTCCTTGGAAGGTCTTGGTCATAGTCGATACTCCCTATGTAAAGGTCTACTGGTTCGTTGCGTTCAAACAGTGTACGAATCGGATTTAGCACACTCGAATGGAGGCAATATGGAATTGACGATCGATGCTGATAGCAGTACAAAACTCTTCGTGATTGTAGAAACCCACGGATCTCGTTCTTCGCCGCGCGGCGAATCCAAGATGTTTTCTTTCCCGAATTACTGACGAAACCCTCTTGGAGTTCGCTTTCTCCGGAGGAACAGTGGAGCGAAGCTTTCGCCAGTCCTGGGCGACCGAATTCCTAAAAAAACTACGATTTGACACGGGGTGGATGATTTGCTAATCTTCGAGAAAAATTGTCGCATAAAGTTCGGAGTCTGACTGCGATTTCGACGTTTTCGGGGGGCAGCATCCGAGTCCAGCGCTACGTGACGAATGATCCAAGCAATCAGTAAAGGAGTAAGTAAGTTGTGGGCTGAAAGTGTATTGGATGCATCGCGTATATCTAGCGAGCATATCAGTTTCATACGTACCGAGTATCGAAATGGCTTGGTAGCGTCGTTCTGGTCCAGGATAAAACCCGAGTTCGAGCAGCAACGTGAAGCATGCAAGTTGAGTAAAAAAGACTTAGCGCGTCGAATTGGGTGTGCGGATAGTTTTTTTAGCGAAAAAAATTGGCCGAGCAGCAACACTCCGCTTTGGTTGCCTTTGGCCCTTTCGATCGCTCTCGATTTACCGTTGACGAAGCCAAACTTTGCTTACCGACCCAAAGCACTGAGGTTAGATGGATATGAGTATGCGATCAGGGCGTTAGCTAGCGAGAAATTTTCTTCCGCTCTACCTTTAGGAGGGCTCATAACGGAAGGTTTTTTATCGGATTGCCAATCCGTTTTAAAGATTCACGTCTTGAGTGTCTTGGTTGCTTTTAGGCAGTGCGATTTCCCGGAAGAAGGATTGACTCTGAAGCAGCTAACGTGCAGTATATCCCAGCAAATCAGATCCCAAATGGATAGCATTCTCGACGAGATCGATTTTCTATCTAAGGAGCTAAATATTCCCCATAAAAAAATCGGTTTAGTTGAATTCCAGGATATTCAATGCCGCTACTCTCTACCCATGATGATTGTTCTAGCGGGGTTAAAGTATGACAACGACTCCATTTGAAGCAAGTGATTCGCCCTTGTTGTCACCGGACGACTTTCGTTTGATCTCAGAAGCTTTCGCGGGTAAAATAGACCAAGACAGCTTCTCCGAGACTTACGATGCGTCAACGGATGCGAATAACGCTGCAAAATTGGTCATTCAAGGTGTGATTGAGGCCGGAAAGGAGTTCAACGCACCGGACATGAAGGTTTTGGTCGAGGTCCCGGACAATCTGGATACATTTAAGGGTACTGGGGGATTGCGAAAATCCCCATGGTTGGTCGCAGCTTCGCTTGCGTTAGGGCTATCTGCGATTGCGATCATCCTAATCCCGTTCCAGCAAGAGCAAAACAATGGTCGCCAAAGGGGCGTAGCTTATAGTCTATCCCAAGCACGAACTCGGGGTGACGTGACCACAAATTCCTCGGTCAAGCAAGAGTGGGTGCTGCGCCTTGAGCAGTCTGAACCAGCGATCGGATATATTGTTCGCAGCGATAGTCAATCAATAAGTCTCGAGCCTGGATCTTTTGAGTTGCCACAGCAAAATCGTTACCTTATTCGATTTCGGGAAGATGACTCCCAATATCATCTTTTACTCATTGATCCCGCGGGAGATATTGAACGCAAAGAGATCGAGATGTTTTTAGGGGTATTGTCAAGTAATAGCGCAAGATGGAAAGAGGATTTCTTTAGAAGTCTTAGTCATGCTGGTGTCAAATGGTATTCTCTTTCGGAAATAGTAAAACCCACAACGCAATCATCGAGTCCGTAATCCTCATGCGCTCTATCCTTTTTTTCGGACGACGCAAGGTGTGTAGCTGCATCCTGTTTATTTTTTTTACCCTTTCGGTCGCAACAGCGAGTTTTTCCCAAGAGCTTTCTACTGAGCAATCGATTGATCAAAAGCTTGACAAGGCATTCGATGAGATAGTCCGAAACGACTTCCGTAAAAGCCGAGATGTAATAGCGATATTGAAAAAGGAGTTGGGCAACCATTCAAATCCCCTTATTCGAGAGACCCAACTTGCAGAAAGCGAGATGCTCGAAGCTGTAGCTTACTACCTTGACGATAATACCACTTTGTTTGAAAAAGGAAAGTCCTTTCTGCTCTTTCAAAACGCGAGTCGACGGTTCATACGCAATTGGCGACCTGAGAACATGGCCGAGACTCCAAGCCTCGAAGAGCTGTTATGCTTAAAACGCACCTTAGATCGTCTGCAGCGGGCACCAAAAAAACATTTGGGTAAACTCCCCAATGAGTTTATTAACTACCTCATGCATGCGTGTAACGATGCTGGAAGATTATTCATGGATCGTAGTTTCATTGAAGCTAGAGAGTGCTTCGAAGCGAGTTTATTCTTCTTGGACTCTCAGAACTCGATGACTGCTGGATTGGAAAGGACCAGGATTAGTATTCATTCGTCTTTATCGGTGGCACTTAATCATGCCGGACTCAGCTACCAAGCGTTGGATCACGCGAAGCTTGCTGTTGAACTGGCTGAAAATCTGTCGGCAAATCAACGGGATGATGCGGATGTTGCTGTTTGGAGAATTAATCTAGGCGCTGTCTACGAGGAACTAGGGGATTTCGAATCTGCGAAATCTCAATACCTTGATGCGATTCATCTGATGGAGCAGGCTAAACTGTTGAGTATAAAAGAGTCTCCAGAAATTGCTTCCGTGTTGGCTTCAGGACTTAGCCATCTAGCATCTGTAGAGGTTGAGTTAGGACGCCCCGAGGATGCCGTTCGTAAGTACCATCAGGTCATAGACCAAAAAGTTCTTTCTAATTCTCCTCCCCTTGAGTTGGTACGCACTTATCATAATGTTGCTGCAGCCTATGCAGCATGCTCTCTTAATGATCACGCGATCTACTGGTTTAACCGGTCATTGGAGGCCAAGCTCCAGGCGTATCCCCTAGATAAATTCCCCTTTGGGCACGTAAGTATAGGCCGAACCTTACACCTCCTTTCGGAACTGCATCTGCGGACTGGGGATATCTATCTTGCAGAAATGTATTCCCTAGACGCAATTCACATTCGACAGGCATCCTACTCCACGGATGTTTTCCCAAATGGCCACGATGAGCTTGTTGAATCTTGGTTGCTATGGGGTCGGATCCAACTTGCCCAAGGCCGGACTGCTGAGGCGAAGGATTCTATCGCATATTCGGTCGAGATGGCGATAGTGCTTGCGGAGCAAGCGCTCTTATTCGCTACATTGAATGACTCTGTAAAGCTGATGGACCAAGTGAATCGAGTGAGAGATTACTTGCTTTCGTTGCCGGACGAATTGGTTGATGATACCAGAACGGTCTATGACATTGTCTGGGATTCAAAAGGGCTTGTTTCAAGGATGCTGAGAGATAGGAGTATCTTTTTGTCGAGATCGTCCGATCCTGATGTCAATTTGTATCGACGAAAAAATGAGGACTTGTCGGATAAGATATCACGTCTGGTCACCTCTGATGCTGTCAATTCCGACGAAAGGAAGTTAATGATAATGGATTTGCGAGACGAACATCGGAATGTGTCTCTCAAGCTTAGATCGTTGATTGACGCGAGGAGCCCTCCAGAAAAGTTTTCCTTTCGAGATCTTCAGCGATTACTCAAAAACGATGAGGTTTTAGTCGACATTGTTCAGTCTAGATCTCAATTCAATTTTTCACGAGAAATACCGGGAAACTACTATGCTTTCGTTCTTTGTTCTGGAGATTTGCCGCCTCGCCGGATTGATCTCGGCCCGGCAGATGAGTTGGAGCCGATCATCATGGACTTTGTGCAAAGTATTAGGGAACAAAAGGAGGCGTATCGAGCAACGGGGATTTTATTGTCTGAGAGAGTCTGGTCGAAAATCAATGCAGCTTTTCTTGGAGATTCACAGGTGAATCGGGTCTACATTGCGCCAGATGGGGTATTCGACCTACTACCCTGGGATGCACTACCGTCGACGAAAGGTGCAGATTTTCTTATCGAAGACGTTGCATTCACCCATGTTATTCATGGTTCGTTACTTACCGAGCAATTGATTCACGAAAGAAATCTTCGTGATAAAGATTCAATCGACGCAATGGTTGTTGGGGAGGTCGATTTTGGCGATTCGCGATCATTGAAGCCAGCAGATACCTTAGCAGAACTTCCAGATTCCGAACAAGAGGTGAAATGTTTTGAAGACGTGTTCAGGGAGGCAGGTGTCAGCTCTATTTTAAAACTGACAGGCGATAATGCTCAAGTTGAAGAAGTAGTTGAAAAGCTCAAGAGGACTCAGTACGCCCATTTCGCAACGCATATGATTTCCGGTATCTCGAAGTCGAGAAGGTCTAGTGATTCAGTAAAGCAGGAATACTTGTCGATTGAAGTGGCTGGGATTGCTCTCGCTAATTCCAATTTATCGAACGACGGCATCTTAAGAGCGAGCCGAATCGCTGCTCTTCCTCTTGGAAATACATGTATGGTAAATCTTGCTGGATGTTTTAGCGCCGCGGGAGATCCTTCGCTCAGAGAAATCGGCGTATCTTCGCTAGAACACGCGTTTCAGTTGGCCGGAGTCCAGGTGACAGTTTCAAGTAAGTGGGAAGTGGATTCAACGATTACCAGCTATCTTATGTCTGATTTTTACATGAATCTGTTTAGGCATCAGGTCATCGACGTGTCAAGCTCTTTGCGTGCTGCAAAAATTCGCACGATGCGACAGGGTCCCGCAAGCGACTCGGGACATCCATTCTATTGGGCCGGATGGCAAGTGACTGGTTCACCCTTCTTGCAAATAAATCGACCTGAGGATTTAGGTCCGAGTTTAGATGACTTTCAAGGAGGGGCTACGTCAACACCTGTCCTTGTTGGTGACCAAGGTCGCAACACGAACTCGCAAAATTTCCGATGGTCTTATCTGCGATTCCTCATGCAGTTCCGCATTCCGATTGCGATAGTTCTTCTATTCATGTCAGGATCCCTCTATTTGGCTGCTAGTTGGAATCGCTGATTCCATGACCTGTTACAATCGCCAAGATCGCCGATATTGGCTTTCAGTGTGTTGGGCTCAACCTATCACAAAGCATTCGATTCTTAAAGCCTTAGACTGGCTCCGATAAATGTCGTTGGAGGCGATAGGATTCGAACTGTCTGTGCCGTGCCTTGGCGAGCCTCTGAGTACCCGCATCCACGAAAAAGGTGGGCTCCTAATTATTTTGACAATTTGTCTATTCTTGTCGGTCTTTTGGTTTTTCCCGGTTGGGGGGGGGTGGTAAACTACGTGTCTATCCAAGGATGAAAAATGTATTTGCAAGGATAGTTTACGAGTTTTTTCTGTTTGCGGAGAGATCTTGCAATGAATTGTTGTCATTTTCTTGACGGGCATCGCACAAGCCTACCTGTGTTGAGCGTTGTAGCGCGTGCCATGGTTGCGTTAGCCAGCATAGCCGCCCCGAGTTTTGGCGGTATGGTCAATTTTGGCTCTGGCGCTAATGAGTTCACGATGGAGATTGTTACGATCGGTGATCCCGGTAATGATGCCGATGCCAACCAACATGCCAGACCGCTCAATGCCGGTCGTGTTACATACACCTTCGACATCGGTAAGTTCGAGGTCAGTCGGGAGATGATCACAAAGTACAATGGCGCGATGGAAAATGCATCTCTTCAAATTACTCTTGCTGATATGACGGCTTATGGGGGTAACGGCCTGGATAAACCTGCTACTGGGGTGTCTTGGAACGAGGCGGCTCGATTCGTCAATTGGCTCAATGAAAGCACCGGCAACGCAGCCGCGTATAAGTTCACAACGTCCGGTGTCAACGATAATATCTCTGTATGGCAAAGTGGCGACGCTGGCTATGATGTATCGAATCCTTATCGGAATCGTTTAGCGAAGTTTGTTCTGCCGAGCTACGATGAATGGTACAAGGCGGCGTATTATAATCCGGATGGCGGTAACTATTACATTTATCCACACGGAAGCAACACGCAACCTGAGGCTGTTTCAAGTGGCCTTTCCGGAGTTGTATATTATCAGCAAGCGAGTCAAGGTCCTGCGGATGTCACCCAAGCAGGTGGATTGAGTCCTTATGGTGCGATGGGCCTTGGAGGAAACGTGTGGGAGTTGCAGGAAGGGTCTGCTTATCTAGATAACAGTAACCCTTCCTCGGATCGGGGGTTCCGCGGTGGCACCTGGAACAGCGACTCCTACGATTTGTCGGTGTGGCGATTTACACCCTACAACCTCGGGCCTTCCAACGATACCATCAATATAGGTTTTCGAGTTGCGATGGTTACTCCATCGGCCGCTGCAGTGCCTGAGCCTAGCACGATGGTGATAGGGACGATATTGGGATTGGGCGGGCTGCTAGGCAAGAGGCGGATGAAGCGGTAACTTCTTGTCATTTGGCACCTTTAATTCTTTCCTCTAGACGCGTCGCCCCGAAGCGACGCATATTCCGCCCATGTGGTCTGTTGACAGCAGGCTTTACAAGCGGCCTTTGTTTTGGGAACCTCTGTAGCGTTATGACCAACGGCAGATCATTTCCAAAATGGATTCTTTAACGGAAGTATCGAGCGTTAGCCAAGCTTCTTTGATTGCTGCGACTACGACAGGCAGCATCAAGGTCTAGGTAATCAAACACCGTGGGAAGTCTATCGCCCGCGGGGTCGAAAACGACCGGCTGCCGCTGTCTGACGCGGGGTCGCCAGTGGTCCGAATAATGGGGCCCACTTCACTTGTCGCCTAAGACCTGGGAACCACAGAGTACAGGAAGACCTAGGAATACACGGAACACACGGAATACACGGAACACACGGAACACACGGAAGTAGGAGATAAGTGGGTTAGATTTCCAGGGGTAGAATTCTAAACGGGATCCCGTGGATCGCCGCTCCGGGGTTGTAGAAGACTTGGCGTTGGTAATCGATGGCGTCGATGGGCCGATGGGTATGGCCGAAGAAAACTTGTTCGGCGCCGCTTTCGGGCGTTTGGCCAATCCACTCGAGGTAGCCAGAGACCTGGTCTAAGACTTTTTGGTTCGAGTTTGCCATGTGGGCGACGAGTCGATGGATTCGGGTTTTGACGACGACATCGTAGAGGGAATGTCTCATGGGGTGGGGACGTGGTCGATGTTCGTGCGC
>JAJTFC010000020.1 GCA_021298315.1 Planctomycetaceae bacterium | reverse complement strand
GCTTTTCGGCAATCCTAGCGTTGCTCTGCGGTTCGAGTTCTCTTCTGACTCCGACCTTGGCGATTTGGATTCCGCTGCTTGTCTTTGCACCTTATGCGTACGCTCGAACTAGGCAAGCGTTGGTCGAATAGCTTTCCTAGTTCTATAAGACGTCCGATCATGCATCGCATCGAATTTCGGCTTACTCGTACTCAGTGGAACGGTACTCGTACTCGTACTCGTACTCGTACTCGATGGCTGTTTTAACCGCGGCGATGCCGTTCGTTGATCGAGGGGGTTTGCGGGAGATCCAGACCAGTCGGTCGAATTGCGATACCAGATCGATTCTAGATATCGCAAAGCAGTACCGCTTCGCGGAGGCCTTGGTAGGCGTCTCTGGTCGGGATGAATTCTTGTCCGACGTATCCCTGATAACCGAGTTTGTGGAGTTTCCTCATGATCGGGGGGAAGTTGATTTCCTGTTGATCATCCAGTTCGTTTCGACCTGGACACCCAGCGACATGGACATGCCCGATGATGTCGATGTGTTCATCGAGTCGTCGCATGACATCCCCGTGCATGATCTGAACGTGGTAGACGTCGAAGAGCATTTTGACCCGTTCGGAGCCAACACTGCGGACGATCTGTGCGACAAGATCGATGTCATCGCCTTGGTATCCGGGGTGTCCCTTCATCGGGTGGGTACCATCGCGGGTGTTGAGATGTTCGAGGCACAGAGTGACCTTGGATCGCTCGGCTAGGCCAGCGAGCTGCTTGAGTCCTGCGACGCAATTTTCGACGCATTCCTCACGGGAGATCTCGCCGCTGGAGGGGTCTTCGGCATTCCGCCATTTGAATCCTGTGAAGGCGATCACATTGGGGAAGCCGGCTGCGGCGGTCGTTTCGATCGCCTTGGTCATGCAACCGAGGACCTCTCCATGATACGCCTTGTTGTTGAGCCCTTTGACAAACGGCGCACCGGGCATTCCGTTAGGGGCCAAGGCGCAGCCGATACCATGTTTCTTCAGAGTGTCCCAGTCTTCAAACGGTACGATTTCCACCGCGTCGCAACCGAGCTCGCGGGTCACTTCGCACAGGCGGTCCATGGACCACATATCGCCACCCGCTTGGTAGCACCAGCCAACGATCGATTGCCGAATATTTTTTTTCAGTGACAACATTTGATTTCCGTATTGCTTATCTCAGGGGCAGAAACGAGAGGGGATAGGTGCAGCGGGGGGGGGCCAGCGATCTGGACTTTCCGAGCGACCCGATTTGCGCAAAAGAGCATTATTCATATCGGCCGCAAGTTTGCTAGCATGGGTCCTGGGGGGATCCTCCCTAGGGTTTGTGGTTTGCCTGCTGGTCGATCATCCAATCGAGAACCGCCGCCGAGGTTGCAATTCGAGTGCGATCTTTGCGAGAAAAGCCTCGTTGGCTTACCCCGATGGTTTTGCCGAGTCGGAATAGGCCGATTTCCTTCTGTGGATCCTCGGAATTTGAGGATGCCGAGCGACTGGAATCGGCTTGTTTCATCACGAATTCGACGGCCCATTGGGCAGCGGACTGCTGGCATGGACGAACCACAACGCCACGAAACGAACGACTCTGCACGTAGTATTTTGGCATCCTTAGAAGACTTTCCAACTCTGCGAGTATCCGAACCGACGCGGCGACTTGCCGCCCTGCTAAGGAATTTCGGCAATCGCTGTGACACCTTGGGTCAAAGCCCCTGAGGAATTCGGCTGGGAAATGAGATTTCCGCCGGTTTTTCGGTAGCCACCGTGTCGTTGGCTTTCTTCGACTGGCTCGGAGGGAATTGTGGTGGTTTCTCTGAAATCCCTTCCAAATGCCTGAAATTGACTATGCATCGCATCGAGAAGTTCGGTCAACTGGGCTAGGGCTAAAAGAGTTTCGGATTCTTGTTGTTTTCCTATAAACTCCAAACCACCAAAGCTCTCACCGTCGAGCATCAATGGAAATTTCAGGATCCAGCGCTCGGGCAGCCCAGGGAGTTCGGACTTTTGCCATTCGGCGTGGTAGCCTTCGTGTAGCCAAGGCATATTCAGGTCCATCTGGACACGGTAGAGCCCGTGCTTTTCGGCGAATTCGACCAAGGTTTGCCAAAGAATGGTCCAGTCCCTGGTTCCTTGGAGTTGAACGACCTGCTCGTGCACTTTGGACTCGGCTCGATCTGGGCGGATGAGCAACGAGGTCACGAGACGCTCTAGGCGCTTGTAGAGAAGTTTGAACTCCCCGAAACCAAAGAGTCTCGATACGACGAGCGAGCCGATCGCAAAAGCCATGGTCGCAAGAGATATCCACTCGGATTTGAGCATCACACCGGCAACGGCACCGCTGGCGGTAATTGTCGAGAGCAAGGCGATGATCCCGACCAAGGCCCGGTCTTGAAAACCATGCCTCATCAAATGATGGTGCAGATGCCCTCGGTCGACAGAAAAAAGACTTCTGCCGGTTAGCTTCCTTCGCACGATGGCCATGGCTGAATCGAATAGAGGAATGGCCATCAAAACGATAGGGATGGTAATCGACATCGAGGAGTCTTTGGAAAACCAAGACCGCATCGTCAGGACCCCGAGAAACAACCCGATGAGCATGCTGCCGTTGTCACCGAGAAAGACACTTGCAGGGGGCAAATTGTAGAACAGGAATCCCAGCAGCGCACCGGCAAGAGCCGCCGAGATGATCGCTTCCATGTGGTTTCCGGTAAAGGAACTGATCGCTGCTACGGCAGCAAAAGCGATCCAGCCTACCGTAGCGCACATGCCATCGGCACCATCGATCAGGTTGATCGAATTGATGCACAGCAAAAGCCATCCCAGGGTGATTGGCCAAGCCATCAGTCCGAAATCGATCGGGTAACCGAAGACTTGGACGGTATCGATTGAAAATCCAAAGGAGATAATGCCCAAGCAAATAACGATTTGCATGGCCAGTTTTTGCCTGCCAAGCATCCCGAATCGGTCATCGACGAGCCCGAGCGTCGTGATGGCCAAGGCACCTATTCCTAATGAAATGGCTTGCGAGGACTGTTGAACCAAATGGATCGATTGGCCGGGGAAAATCAAAAAAGCCAAAAGAACGCTGATCATCAGGGTCAAAAGCAAGACCACTCCGCCGCACCGGGCTACGGGTTGCGCATGGAGTTTGCGGCGTTTATCGGGATAATCGACTAGTCCAAAACGCAAGGCGTAATGGCGTACAAACGGAGTCAATGCGATCGACAGCCCTAGGCCGATGAGGGTTGCGACAAGTGGTAGAACTATCGGCGGAACGTTGGGGGGCACGGTATGCTTGAATCCGCGGCGTTGGGAATTTTTTTGACGATCCATCCTGCCAGGCGAGGGGTTCTCGCAAGGGACTCTCGCAAGGGGTCTGGTCGACCGACCCGGACGCGTTCCCTTTGAGCCGATCGTTGCGATCCCCTTGCACTGTTGTAATATCCTGGTTCACGCTCGGGCGCTTGGCTAGTCGCATCGGGCGACTTTGGCGATAAAATCCTTCCGTCTAAGACCTAATTCACAGAAAAACCCACCAACGAAACGGATCCTCGAATGGACTTTCGATTTTGTAAGCTCATCGGCCTATCGGCAACCCGACGGTTCCTGCTCTCCGCGTTGAGGATTGTAGCGATTTTGTCGGTCCTTCCGAGCCACTCGCAGGTCCATGCGGCCGACCCGATGCTTTTGAAACTAAGTCCTCGATGGATCGATGGCTCAAGTTTCTGGTACTCCAAACCAACCGAAACAGGCCGCAAGGAGTTCGTCTGGGTCTCTCCGAGTGAAAAGACAATCCTGCGTGCCGCCTCGCTCGAGGAACTCGAGAAGCAGGCTGGCGTCTCGCTCATGAACCGATCTGCCACGGGCCGAATCGAACCCTCGGAAACCTTGGACGAAGCCCGAATCGACATCGCGATCAAAAATGCCCTGCCTCAACCCGTCGAGCTGTTCTGGATCGACTTCCAGGGAGTCCCGAAATCTTACGGAACCCTTGCTCCTGGGGAATCGCGAGGCCAATCGACTTTCGCTGGTCATTCCTGGGCCGCCTCGCTCGACGGTAGAAAACCTATTTGGACCGGCCAAGCGACCGAAAAGGGACAGGTTCTAGAAATTCAGACGATGGAAATGGAAGCCGAGACACTTTTTCCAAGACGCGAAGCTCGCCGACGTTCCCAAGCAAGAGCACCGCGCGGTTCGGACGCGAATCGGCAAGCCGAGAATCGTTGGAAGCTCGAGAGGAGCGATCATCAACTCCGCTTCATTTCCCAGGCAGGGAAAACCGTACTCGACACGGCGGATTTGGGGGATGCACAAGGAACCGAAGCGAACCGATACGATCAGCCAATCTTCTGGTCGCCCAACCAGCAGTTCGCATTCACTCTCCAAATCGAACAAGGAGATCGTCGCGAGATCGTCCTTGTGGAGTCCTCTCCTAAAGACCAATTGCAACCCAAGAACAAGACGATCCGTTACGACAAACCGGGAGACAAGCTCGATCGACCTCAGCCGAGACTATTCGATCTTGAGTCGGGCAAAATGATCCCCTTGGACCCGACGCTCTTTGAGAATCCGTGGTCCATCGATCAAATCCGGTGGGATCAAGATGGGAACAGGCTACTGTTCGTCTACAACCAGCGTGGACATCAAGTCATCCGGCTCTTGGCCGTCGATCCTCGGACCGGTCAAGTCACCTCGTTGATTGAAGAAGCTAGCCCGACGTACATCGATTATGCCGCCAAGGCTTACCGCGAGTGGATCCAGGATGAGAAGGAAATCCTTTGGGGGAGCGAACGAGACGGTTGGTACCACCTGTACCGCTATTCGGCCGACGACGGAGAGTTGATCAACCAAGTCACCCAAGGGTCTTGGGTGGTTCGCTCGATCGATCGGATCGACCAAGAAAAACAACAGCTTTGGTTCTACGCTGGAGGAATCGCCTCCCAACAGGATCCTTACCATCGCCACTATTGCCGCGTTGATCTCGATGGGCAAAATCTTACTCAACTGACCCAAGGCGACGGCGATCATAGCGTCGAACGATCGCCCGATGGCCAATGGCTCATCGATACCTACTCGCGCGTCGATATGCCTCCGGTCCACGAGGTGCGTTCCGCCAGCAGCGGCGAATTGATCTTCGAACTCGAACGCAGCGATCCCCAAGGTCCCTGGACCGAGAGCAGCAAGCCGATTCGTTTCACGGCCAAGGGACGCGATGGCACGACAGACATTTACGGATTGATCGTCCGTCCGAAAGTGATCGAACCGGGCAAGAAATACCCTATCATCGAGAACATCTACGCCGGTCCCCAAGACTCCTTCGTCCCGAAGGCCTACTCGGCCCTTTCGGAATACCACGATTTGGCCGACCAAGGCTTCGTAGTCGTTAAAATCGATGGAATGGGGACCTCGAACCGCAGCAAAGCATTCCATGATGTCAGTTATCGAAATCTGAGCGATGGAGGATTCCCCGACCGAATCCTATGGATGCAAGCCGCCGCGAAGGTTTATCCCGAGATGGATCTAGAGAAAGTAGGGATCTACGGTGGATCGGCCGGCGGTCAAAACGCTCTAGCCGCTTTGTTGTTCTTTGGCGAATTTTACGATGCGGCCGTAGCCGACTGCGGTTGCCATGACAATCGGATGGACAAAGTTTGGTGGAACGAACTCTACATGGGGTGGCCCGTTGGACCCCACTACGAAGCGAACTCGAACGTAACGAATGCCCATCGACTTCGGGGGAATCTTCAGTTGGTCGTCGGTGAACTCGATACCAATGTCGACCCCGCATCGACCATGCAGGTCGTCGATGCATTGGTACGAGCCGACAAGGATTTCGAGTTGCTCTATATCCCCGGCGGAGGTCACGGTGTCGGCTCGTCCCCTTACTGCAAACGACGACGCGACGCGTTCTTCCGCCGCCATTTGCAATGACCTCACGGATCGGTTTTCGAATTGCCGGATTCTGAATCGCTGGATTCCGACTCGCTAAAGTTTGACCCACTCGATGGAGGGTCAGATGGTGGGTCAAGCGAGTTCCGGTGGACCCATTGCGTTTTCTGGTCGCCTCGGACGATCCGGAAGTATTTGGAGATCGAGTCGATCGCATACTCCCGACCGTTGGTCGCTCGGAGCAGATCCCCGATCGACTCGACGTGTTCGCCGAAGTTCGCTGTCGAAACCCGAGGAGAGGACTTTGGCCGACCGAAAATAGGGAACGCTGCAATGATGGCTACCATAGCGACGAGGGCGGCGTGGATGGTCATGACGTTGAATGGCCAAACCGTCAGCATTTCAAAGCCTTTGAAGTCCTCCTGCGAAGTTCCTTGGCGAATCGTAGGCTCCTCATCTCCCGAAAGGAAGCCGACTCGGCCCTCCGAAAAGGACTCGATCAACCGATCCGTCAATCGACGATTCCCACCATCGAGCAGGCCTAGATTCGAGACGATCGAACTGTTCGATACGATTAGCACCCTGCTCAAAGAACTCGTGTAGCGAAGTTCGCTCACCAGAGGCGTACCATCATCGGCCGCTAGGAGCACTCGCACCGGATCGTAATCAATCGCATGGATCCCATCGGCAATCGCCAAAAGTTCTTCGTCGTCGGTATTCCAGATTCTTTGGTCGATATTGGCTGCCCCTTTAATCGGAAACTGGATAATACGATTGTTCTTCCTCGGAGGCGGAGGTGTCGCTCCTGGTTGAAACGGATTCGGCGTGGCTTTTCTTTTTGGTTTTGCCGTCCCAGGAGCCGCTGCGGGTGTAGGAGCCGCTGCGGGTGCAGGAGCCGCTGTTGTTGAACTCCAATCGAGTTCTTTGCGGAGCGCATCGAGTTTGAGTCCGTCGAACGGATCGAGGGAGGAACGGACTTGGATCTGGCTGTTTGCAATCGAAGGATCATCTGCCCATTCCCCGAGAAATCTCTTGACCTTGCGGAACGGGCCAGGAACATGCCTCCAGGAGAACCAAGGGGTGACGAGCAGCTCGCGTTGGGAGTCCCGAAGCGAATCCAATTGGCTCGATGCGATGGCTCCTTGGATCAGTCCACGAGCTTTTTGCGTGGGGTCCAAGTCGGAGTTTGGGTTGCTGGCGACTCGGTCCCAGTAGTCGGCATGTGGCGAGTAATCGCGACCGATGTAGACCAAGGTCTTGCCGCCAGTGCGAAGCCAGCGGTCGAGACAGTCCAAATTGGCCTTGGTGTGGAATGGAAAGTAATTCGGTGTCCAGATGATGGTTTGGTATTTTTCCTCCATCGAGGGACTCAACGACGCGAGCGTTTCGGTTGGGAGATCATGGGCTTTGACCATTTCTCGCAGGACGCTCATTCCCCCCGGACTGGCTTCGGCACTTTGCGATTCGCTCGTTCCATAGGCATCGGAAAGGTCCGATTTGCATCCACCGAGACTTGGAATCCCTAGGACCAAGAGGGCTAGCAGCGCAGACCCGACAAGGGTTGGGTTCTGCGGAAGAAGTGAATTTTTGATCGATTCCTCGACCTTCGCTAGATCGAGCCAAACCGTATCGAACTGCTCCTTGGTCAGTGTTCGCCGACCGAAATAGGCAGCTTCAAAAAGGCTCACGACGTCCCTCAAGCGGGATTGGAGATCGCGGTGGCCGTTGAGTTCCCGAAGATAGCGGTAGTTGGTTTTGCCTTTAGCCAGGGCAATGAGTTGGGCTTGGTCGAGTTCCACCAAAAGGTAGCTAAACAAAAAGACGATGGCTCGGGAATAGTCACCTTGATCCCGATACTCGGCGGCTTGGGCTCGCAGTCCTAAGAGTCCCTTCTCGATCTCTACGGGCAGATCGGAGTATCTGGCTTGCTGAGCCAGAACATCTTCTGTTTGGTGGGCTCTTTTCTTCCGGCGGTTGAACCAAACGGCAAGCTCTTGGTTTTTCGAAAGCCAGATGATCAACCAGAGGGCACCGATGGCTAGAGCGATCCAAAGCAGATAGGAAAAAAACTTGCTTGCTGCCTCCCAAAAATCGTCCCAAGAAGTGCTGGTGCTGTTTGTTGTACTGCTTGTGGTATTCCTGGATCTCGTTGAGTTGTTCCCGAATAACCAGGACCAAAAACTGTTGGACGATTCGTTTTGAGTCCAGCCGTCTCGAGACACCAAATTATCCCGACTCAGTGGAGTGGCTTCGAATTGAACCTCCTGTTCTTGGACATCGACCCATTGGGAGTTGGTGCCCCGTTGCAAGACGTCTTGGTCATTGAGGCGACCGATCTGGGGGTAAGCCGACGGGGTGTTCCAAGCGAGCCAAAAAAATGCCAAACCGATTCGAATGCTATTCCACACGGTTCCTTGCCTCCGCATCTTGAAACCTATTTGCTTCTGCTTTGAGCTTCAATTCCAATTCCCAGCCTTCGCCCCCGATGCGCGTATTCATATAGAGCAGGAACCGAAGGATGGTTCCCCAAAAAGCGATGGCCCAAAGGGCCAGGGGGTAGAAGAACAGGTCCATCCACCAGCCCCATTCCCAAGCTCCGGCGAGCGAGCCTACCAAGAACACGAACGTCAGATTCAGAATCAGCAGGAAAGCAGCCGAGACGATGCCCGCGAAAACGAAGGCTTGGAATAACTCGCCTCCGGCTTGATGCAATCGTTTCGATCTTTGCCCGAATAGCAACTGATTTCCCGATCCCTTGCGTATGAGAGAAAAAATCGGGCACTTCTCCAGGAAGAGAATCTCGGGTGCGAAGGGGCGCACGCTGCGGATCGCGGCGATCATCAAAGCCAACATCGCGATCCAGAAGGTTCCGACATAGGCGGCAAACTCACGGTTCCCGATGAAAAATTCGATCCCGCCAATCAGCGCGATCATGGGAAAGATACCTCGAAGGATTCCAAGGACCCCGAAGACCGAAAGCCATTGCTTGCCGATGGCTTTAAGGGTTTGTTGTTTGGAGCTTTGGATTCCAAACATGAGGTTCCCTAGCTTGATCGTCACTCCCGCCATCGCCAAGGGAGCTTGTGTGTAGACCAAGATGGCCATGCATAGAAGGAATCGAAATCGAAACCAACCGTCCTTATCGAAAAGATAGCCGTTCATGACCATCGAGGAAGACAGGAGCAATCCGTTGAGGATAGCAAAGGGTAAAGCGCCCAGCAGGGCCGTTTGAAGAAGCGCTGGCCCGAATCGACGCACGACCGCTAAGCTCAGGTCAAGAAGCTCGTCGAGATTCCTTTGTTTGATGGCAATCGCCGTTTTATCCAATTGCATCGCGTTACCTTTCCAACCGTGGATACGGTTCGGTCGGTACCGATTCCGAGGGGTATCCTAAGACGCAAAAGTAGAACATCAGGAGCGAGGCGCTGGCAACGGAACAAAGGATTTTGACATAGTAAGGCAACGACGAAGGTGAAATGAAGCCTTCGGTAAATGCAGCAAGGAAGAAAAGGAGCACCGAGACTAGGATCAAGGGAAGCGCTTTCTCCGCATTTTTTTTGAAGGAGTCCAGGCGAGTCAAACCGTCGGTGGCGATCCATCCAAGTCCCAGCCGCAGTCCTGCTGCTGCCGATAGAGCGATTGCGGTCAGTTCAAAAACTCCGTGCGCTGTGACAAACTGAAAAAAATTGTCCCCTTGACTTACCCCGGGTCTGGCCATGTACCCGAAGGTCGCTCCTAGTGAGAGGGCGTTGTAAGCGAGTTTCAGGATGGTCGGTAGGATCAATGGACCGAGTGCAAAGCACTGCAGGCCAATGCTCGTATTGTGCTGAATGTAGAAAGCAGCGGAGCTGACGTACGTCTCGTAATTCCCTCTGAGTGGTTGCGAGTACATGCGTTCGATGGACTCGATCTGCTCGGTACCAACGATATTCTCGGCAAAGTTGGGGAAGAGGCCTTCGGCCCAACCCATGAAAGCGGCGATGCTGAACATTCCAAAAAAGACGCTGAAGGCAATCCTTACACAGATGTCATTGAAGACAGCTTGCGGGGCCGTTTTAAAAATGAATTGGTACCAGCGCGACACCGGAAAGCTATTCGAGCTATAGAATCGGCTGTGAGATCTTGCAACGAGCCGCTGGAGATACTCGATGGTCGCCGGTGGCAATTTGAGTTGATCGGCCATGGCAAGGTCGGAACAAGCGTCCCGGTACAATGCGCTAAAATGCATTGCCTCTTGAGGCGTCCAACCCGAGATCGGAGTGTCGCACATTTCGTCTAGGGAGAGCCAAGCCCTCCGCCGCTGCTCGACCAATTCGGCAGTTCTCATCGATCACTCCTTGGAGAGGTCAACATGGGGCGGTTTGGTTTCACATCTGCAGGACTCCGATTTTTTTCGTGGAATTTCCACTGCGAGTCGTATTCCCGCTTGTACAAGGCACAGAGCAAAAGATCAGGGTCGCTCGCAGGAGGAACCCCGACCTTGTCGATGATCTCTTTGGTCAGTATCGCTGCGAGTTCACGTCTTCGTTGGGGAAGGACCCGATTGCGTCGTTCGACATACATCGCCACGGTTCGTAGCATGGTTCGCGACATTCGAAAGTTTGGGGCGATTGCAGGGATCAACGCATTGATCCCAGGATCATCGAGCCTCAATCTCGGCGGGACCCACTTGCGCTCGTCGATGACCACCATCGTGCCGGCAGCAAGATCCCCGAGTCGTTGAAGGCGTGAGGTCAACAGCATGCACAAAACAGCCACCCCAGCCGTCGGCACCCAATAAACCGGAGGAGCCTCGGCAACCACCATCTGCAAGGAAGCAAATGGGGCAAAATCACCCAAACGAAGAAAGTTGCGAATCGTCGCTTGGTAGGCGCTGATCGGACGCCCATCGGTCGAGAGCACCCGGAGCCCGCTGATCCGTTTGCCAGGTGTCTGTCCGTTCCAAATGGTTTCGAAAAATAGCCCGTAGAACCAATCGAAAAAGAAGTAACTCAGCACCAAGAGAATACCGCCGAGCATGTTCAAACTAGGCAGTAAGCTTGTGATCCCCAAGCATGTCAGGAAAACCGCGAGGGCGGTTAGAACTGCGGCTCGGATGGAAATATCGAGAAAAAACGCTGGAAACCGTCGAAAAGGACCCGCCAGCCGGTACTCGAACTGGATGTTCTCTGGCGTGATGACTTTGGCGGTTAAATCCAGTGCAGCCTCAGCACTCATTTCTTTACTTTCACAAAGCGGGCGACCAGCAATCAGCGATAATTGTACCATAACAAAACTCCAGGAACGCCATCGCGTTTTGGCCTTCGAGAGCGTTTTTCGCTTCGAATGCCATTCGATCTGGCGGCGGTGTGGCGGCCGTCTGGCATCCGAACCGATTCTTCCCCAGGTGTTCCCCTGGAATTTCAGCCGACCCGTTTTTTTGATAGACTAGCTCAGGCGCCTTCAAATCCTACCTAGCCGAATCGAACCTTTCTGTTTGTTCCACCCTCCAAGCCACCCCAGGTGCTTCGATGAATTCCCAATCCAAAGACAGCGTCAACCGCCGCGAGTTCCTTTCGACCAGCGGCCTGATCGCCGCAACTGGCCTGACGGCAAGCGGTTTGTTGGCAGGTTCAAATGCCTTTGCATCCCCCTTGGTCCGGCCGATTTCGACCCCCGAAACGCTTGTTAAAACACTCTTCGACTCGCTATCCGAGAGCCAGCGGCAAACCGTCTGTTTCGATTGGGACTACACCACCAAGGATCGGGGATTGCTCCGGACCCGAGTGGCCAACAATTGGAACATCACCAAACCTACGATTCTGAGCGACTTCTACACAAAAGACCAAAAGGACTTGGTCCAAGCGATTTTCGAGGGGATCATCGATCCGAGTTGGCACGATCGCTTCTACCGCCAATTCAAGGACGACATGGGAGGCTGGGGTAAAGGACAGAGTTTTGCGATCTTCGGAACTCCAGGCTCAGAGCGGTTCGAATTCGTGCTGACGGGTCGTCATTCGACCCTCCGATGCGACGGCAATACGCAGGAGCATGTAGCCTTCGGTGGACCGATTTTCTACGGTCATGCGGCCAACTCCGATGATGAGGGAACGGATCACCCAGGCAACGTATTCTGGGAGCAAGCTCTCGCGGCTAATGGCGTTTACCAAATGCTCGATGGCAAGCAACGCAAGTTGGCTGAGGTGCCCGAGTCTCCAAGCGAAAGCGCAGTCGCTTTCCGGGGCTCGAACGCCATTGCGGGGATCCCCGTCAGCGAGCTCGCACGCGACCAACGCGAAGCGCTCGAGAAGGTCTTAGCCAAACTCATCGAACCCTTCCGAGCGATCGATCGCCAAGAAGTTCTCGCGTGTTTGAAAGCCCAAGGGGGGTTGGAAAAACTCCACCTGGCGTTCTACACCGATGAAGACTCCGGCGGGGACAAAACCTGGGACAACTGGCGACTCGAAGGCCCGAGCTTCGTGTGGCATTTCCGAGGCTATCCCCACGTTCACGTGTGGGTCAACATCGCCGACCAGCCCACCGTGGCTCTGAACGCCTAAACCACCCATTCCTTTGCATCCCAGTTCGTGATCTTTTCGTTCCATCCTATCATTCCTCTCGTTTCATTCAGTAAAACCGATGAACAAGCAACCGGCTGTTGTCAACTATGCCCAAGAACCGATGTCCGTCGAACTCAGGGAAATCGATATCCCGGAGATCGGCCCGAACGATACGCTCATGCAAGTCGCTGCTGTGGGAGTCTGCGGTAGCGATCTGCACCAGTGGGCCGGACTCCACAGTTGGCCGGTGAACTATCCAGTCACCCTAGGCCATGAATTCGCGGGCCAGATCGTCAAAACCGGCGCAGCGGTGACTGCCTTTCGCGAAGGGGATCGCGTTTGTTCGGAGACCGCAGCGATCATCGACCCGAATTCGCCAATGACTCGCATCGGAAAATACAACCTCGACCCGAGTCGCAAGGGGTTCGGGTACGGAACTCACGGAGCGATGACTCGGTACGTCAAAGTCCCCGAACGTTGCTTGCACAGAGTCCCAGATAATCTCCCTTTACGCTACGCGGCTCTAACCGAACCATGCTGCGTGGCCTTTAGCGCGGTGGTCGCCAACGCGAACATTCTGCCTGGCGATCGCATCGCAGTCCTAGGCCCTGGGCCGATCGGATTGCTTTGCGGAGCGATGGCTAGGATGCGAGGCGCAGAGGTCGCGGTCGTCGGGTTGCCCCAAGACCAATCGCGGCTTGCGATCGCCAAAGAGTTCGGTTGCATCCCTTTGCTTAGCGATCAGTTAAAGCACTGGGCCACCGAACGCGACGGACTCGGCTGCGAAGGGGTAGTCGATGCGGCCGGTGTCTCCGCGACCCTCAAAACGGCGATCGATGTGGTCCGCCCAGCAGGTTGGATCAGCAAGGTCGGTTGGGGACGAGACCCGCTAGGATTCTCGATCGACCCACTGGTCCAGAAGAACATCACCCTTCAAGGCAGCTTCTCACATACTTGGGCTATCTGGGAAAGAGTCCTGCTGCTCTTGGCCAATGGCTCGCTCGACGTTTCGAAAATCGTCGGTGGCTCCTGGAGCCTGGACCACTGGCATGAAGCATTCGAAACCATGCACTCGGGAAAAATCGCCAAAGCGGTACTCGAGGTCCAACCCGATCTGGCTGCTTGAGTGCCATGCCCTGGGGAGTGAATCTTCGGGGCAATCTCAGCAACCGTACTTTAGCATTCAAAGCCGTCGTCCAATCTAGCTACCTTCCATTCACGCGAAAGTTCCGCAATGAGCAAAAGCAGGATCCTCATCCAGCTCGATACCGATCCCCAAGCCAGTGTGTTCGATGCGGTTGTAGCGATCGATGCAGGAGCAGAGCGATTATTGCAATATGCAAATATCAAACCTGAGCAGGTTCGGGATTTGGTTCATGGGGCCATGTACACACGCGGCCCTGCGGATCTAAAGCACACGGCGATTTTCGTCGGTGGAAGCAATGTTGCGCACGGCGAACAGGTTTTCCGTAACGCTGTCGATACGATGTTCGAGCCTTTTAAAGTCTCGGTGATGATCGACTGCAATGGTTCCAACAGCACTGCGGCTGCGGCCGTCATCAGCGCATCGAGGCACCTGGAGCTCGAGGGAAGCACGGCGTTGGTGCTAGCTGCCACCGGTCCGGTAGGTCAACGGGTAGCCAAAATCCTAGCGAACGAAAAATGCACGGTGTATCTCTCGTCGCGATCGCTCGAGCGCTCCGAGGAATGCGTCGCTCAACTTGTGGCCCAAGGTGTCCCGCAGAATCGACTTATTGCGATTTCCAGCGCCGACCAAATCTGGACCGATAAGGCCATTCGCGAATCGCACATGGTCTTTGCTTGCGGTGCGGCTGGGGTGCGACTGATGAACGCCGAGCAGCTTGAACAAGCCGGTCAGCTCAAGGTAGCGATCGATTTGAATGCAGTCCCCCCGCTGGGAATCGATGGGATTGGATTGACTGATAAGGGAGCTTCGCGGGACGGACGGATCGAATACGGTGCTCTGGGCGTCGGTGGTCTCAAGATGAAGATCCATAAAGCGTCGGTCGCTAGCCTGTTCGAATCCAACGGCAAAACGATCGATTGTCAAGAAATGATGTCCATCGGCCGCGATATTCTGGCCTTGGAAAAACCACTTAGCTGAGTCTGGATCTCTCAACCTGAGTCTTGACCCGCGTGCGTCAGTAGAACATCGCAAGCATTCTTTTATGGAGCGTACTTTCAATGATCCACCCAAGGCCTGCTTCTTCCGTCCAGGGATGGAAAACCATTCATGGATTTTGGCTAGGATTCCGGATCGTGATCGCCCTAGTCGGTTTCGAAGGCCTCGTCTCGGGGAGCGAACCTAAGCCGACGAACTTCGTCGTCATCCTGAGCGACGACATGGGCATCTCGGATCTTGGGTGCTACGGGGGAGAGATTCGAACCGAAAATCTCGATCGCCTGGCGCGCGACGGTTTGCGGTTCTCCCAGTTCTACAACACCGCGCGGTGCTGTCCAACGCGTGCAAGTCTCTTGACGGGCCTTTATCCGCACCAAGCCGGCGTTGGACACATGATGGACAAAAAGCCGCTCGAGGGCTACCAAGGGGATCTCAACGCATCCTGTCGCACGATCGCTCAAGTCCTTAAACCGGCCGATTATAGAAGCTATGCGGTGGGCAAATGGCATGTGACTCGTCACGCCGATCCCAACGGTCCGAAGCACAATTGGCCGCTTCAAAGGGGCTTTGATCGTTTCTATGGGACGATCCACGGCGCGGGATCTTTCTACGATCCCTCGTCGTTGACCCGCGATAATTCACAGATTTCCGCTTATGCAGATCCCGACTACACTCCCGAGACCTATTACTACACCGATGCGATCAGCGATCATGCAACCCGTTTCTTGAGCGAGCATGCGCAGGAGCACCCGCAAAAACCTTTTTTTCTGTATGTCGCCTACACCGCTGCCCATTGGCCAATGCACGCGCTGCCCGAGGATATCGCGCGTTATCGAGGCCGTTATGATGCCGGTTACGAACCGATTCGAAGAGCTCGATTCGAAAAGGGGGTCGAATTGGGGCTCTATCCAAAGAGCATGGTCTTACCCGAAGGGGTTGGGAATTGGGAACGTGTCGAGGACAAAGCTTGGGAATCGGCATGCATGGAAGTCTACGCCGCGATGGTCGATCGGATGGATCAAGGGATCGGGCAGATCGTCGAGCAACTCAAACGCCAAGGTGCCTTCGAAAACACGTTGATCCTGTACATGCAGGACAACGGCGGATGTGCTGAAGGGATGGGTAGGACGGGGAATAAGGAGCATCCGAACATACCGCGACCAGTCGCTCCGAGCCTAGCTCCGATGAAGCCCGAGGAATTCGCCAAACGCGGCAGTGTTCCGGCCCAGACACGAGATGGTTATCCGGTTCGAATGGGCAAGCAGGTCATGCCTGGCCCAGCAGATACCTATGTTGCGTATGGTGAGAATTGGGCCAATGTCTCGAACACACCCTTGAGGGAATACAAGCACTGGGTGCATGAGGGGGGAATCAGCAGCCCATTGGTGGTTTCATGGCCGGCTGGAATCGGTTCGAAGGGGCAGTGGCGCGATCAGCCCAGCCATCTGATCGACATCGCAGCGACGATCGTGCAGATTGCGAAAGCCAACTACCCTGAGGACGCAACTCCCTTGGAGGGAAAAAGTCTGCTAGGGGCTTTTGCGAATCATCCGATCGAGCGAGACGCTCTGTATTGGGAGCACGAGGGAAACCGAGCGGTGCGCGCTGGAAATTGGAAGCTCGTTGCGAAGCACAATCGACCTTGGGAACTCTATGATCTTGCTCAGGATCGAGCAGAGCAAGTCGACCAAGCGGCACGTTATCCGGAAAAAGTTACTGAGCTCAATGGCTTCTACGAGGCTTATGCGAAAAGAGCCAACGTTGCACCCTGGCCCTTACCCAAAAACGTACCGACCGAGCCGTGATCGCGATTAAAAACTGGAGGTCGATCGGCATTCCTTCGATACTAGGGCGTTTCGCGTTGGCCTTTGGAGAGACTACCCCCCATTTCAAAGCGGAGCGATTGGGCTTGTCCCGCTGGGTTCCTTTGGAATTCGAGCAAGCCGGCCGTGTACCGAAGTCCGAACTCTGTTGGGCTATGAGGAATCATTTCCAAGAGCGGTCCGCCAAGTGTGAAAAAGAGCTTGCCATCCTTGCGGAGAACTTCGTAAGTCCCTCCCCCTTCGCGCTGGAACTTTCCTAAGAGCCCTTCGATCTGACTGTCGGTCAGTTCGACGATGACAGGGTCATAGGCTTCTTTGGGGGGCTCGATGGTCTCGGGGGGGAGTTCTCGTACCCAAATATTGCGAAACCGAACCGGGTTTCCATGGTCCTGCAAACCGATCGGAAGCTTGCCGGGTCGCTTGGCGTCGGATCGTTTCGTATAGGGGTGATGCTGGAGCCAGGAGGTCGGTCCGAGCGCCTTGACGTTGTCTTGGACGAACACACCATTGTGCATAACCGTCAGGCGCGCTGGTGAGGACAAAGAGCCATCGTCGTTGTACTTTGGCGCGCGGAAGAGAATGTCAAACGCTTGCCATTGGCCCGGCTTACGGCTGACGTTGGCCATGGGTGGATACTGGCCGTAGATCGATGCGGCTTGGCCGTCGGCGTACGTCACGTTGTCGAAGGAATCGAGGATTTGGACTTCGAATAGGCTTTGCAGGAACACTCCGCTGTTTCCTCGGTTCTGACTTTTGCCTTTAGGAACCTCGGGGGAGGCCCATTCGATGTGGAGTTGGCAATCTTCAAAGCCTTGGGCTGAATACGCATAGCCACCCCCATTGACCGGTTCCATGGCTCCATCGCGGACGATCCATTTGGCTGGTCCACCGTCGCTGTTACGCCATGCGTCGAGAGATTTGCCGTCGAAAAGGACGACGGCATCGGACGGAGGTGGTGTTGGTAGCTGGCTCTCACCGGGCTTGCTCTCACCGGGCTGAACCGTTGGGGGTAAGGGTCGTTTCATGTCGTGCTGCTTCCATCCGGTGGAAAGCTGTGCTGAGGCATGTTCGGAAATCGCAAGCAGGGCTAGGCCAATCCATAGGGTTTGGAACATCATCGCGAGGTGCTTTGGGTTTCGCTTGTAGTCGATTCGCATGGTCATTTTTTGTTGCTTATTAGCAGAGCCGGAGAGGAGGGTTTCCACGTTTCGAATTCGATGTTGGAGATCGGGCAAAAATGGGATTAGGGTAGTTCCTTGATGGTCAGTTTTCGGTAGCGGGCGATTGCGGTCGCGCCGCCGTGGATTTGGACTGCGATGATCCCGCGAGAAGCGATATCGGGATCGGTTTCGGTGTAGTCGACCGTTTTGGTTCCGTTAAGCCACAGCTCGATGCGATTTCCTTGGGCTCGGATCCGATAGTGATTCCACTGGCCCAAGGGTTTGGCGGCTTTCTTGAGGGTTGCTTCGTCGGGCTTGGCTAGGATTTTGTTCCTTCGGCTCTCATCGTAAAGAGCGCCATCGAAACCGGCTCCAAGGTCGGCTTGGTAACCGGACACTTCGTGATGGTTTGGAATCCTTTTGGTACGGAACTGAACGCCCCCGTTGATGAAGCCTTCGGTCCCTTCGAGTTTCCATTCGAGTTCGAGTTCAAAGTTTTGGTACTCCGAGACCGTGGCAAGGAAGTCGTTCTCTTTTTGGCGATCCTTCAAGGAGCCTGCCGTCAGGGCACCCTCCTCAATTCTCCAAACCGTCTTGGTGTCCCCTTCCCAGCCTTCGAAGGTCTTGCCATCGAAAAGCGGTTTTGCATCTTGTGCGACTAAGGCCATAGGCCCTGTGGCCGAGGTCAGCAGGACTATGGCCCAGGAAATCGCACTCGGGGAAAGGGGAATCAGACGCAGGGCTCGATTGCGATTGTTTGGGTTTCTAGGGTTGACCATGCAAAGTATTCTCCAGGCTTGCGTATTGAAAATCAGGTACAGGTTCGCATCGTGTTTTCGAATGTGATATCTTAGTCCGAATGAATTCATCTACACCATCGACGACATCGGTTCGTTTGCAGATTGTTTGGGTCAGCGTGCTGATGGCACTTGGATTGTACCTGACGCGAAACTCGCTAGGTGAGATCGTCAAATCGGAATCCTTTTTGAAGGATTCCGCGTTAGTGCAAGCTTCTTCTACACGATTTTCAGTGGAATTGACCGATGGGATCGAGAATGACCAAGTCCGATCTTGGCTGCGATCGAGGCAGCCCCCCGGCGATAAGCCATTGGATTTTGAACGGATCAAATTGCCTTACATGGTCGCCGATCAATTGAGATCCGACCAAGCCGATGCGTTGGTTACGGAACTCGAATCGCAGGGGGCTAGAGGTTTTCGGAGGATCTCGAAAAATCAGATAGGGAGTATTCTCGGGGCATTCTTTTTTTCGTACGCGCTTTTTCAGGTACCTGCTGGATGGTTTAGCGATCGGCTCGGTGCTCGACGGATGCTGACGCTGTACATCCTCGTATGGTCGATCCTGACTTGGATGACCGGCTGGGTCGGAAGTCTCTATGGATTGATGTTCGCAAGGTTCTTTTTTGGTTTTGCCCAGTCGGGAGCTTATCCGACCAGCAGTGCGATCGTGCGCCGATGGTTTCCCGTTTCAAGCCGTGGTCGCGCCAGTGGGTTGATTGCATTCGGTGGTCGGTTGGGAGGGGCTTTGGCCCCATTCTTGACGACTCTGTTGATCCTGCAAGTAGGTTCATGGCGAACGGTGTTATCGGTCTACGGATTGCTTGGAATCGCCATCGCTGGGGCTTACTATTGGATCGTCAGGGATCGGCCCTCGGAGCATCCGGCTTGCAGTCGATCCGAGCAGGAATTGATTGGCCAGATTCCTGACGATGCGAAACCCGAATTGCGTGACATCGCCAAGATGATTGGATTGTACTGTGGTAGTCGGAGTCTATGGCTCAATTCGCTAGGTCAGTTTTGCGTCAACATCGGTTGGGCGTTTCTGGTCACTTGGTTACCCACCTACCTCAAGGAAACCCATAAGGTTTCTGAGCAACAGGGTGCATTCATGGTCACGCTCGTATTGGCAACGGGGATGCTCGGCCAGTTGCTCGGAGGGCGGGCAACCGATTGGAGTGTCAAGCGATTCGGGTTGCGCAAAGGGCGAGTCTTTCCGATTGCCCTAGCCAATTGCATTGCAGGTTGCTCTTACTTGGGGTGCTTGATGATCGATTCGGTCTGGGGAGTGGTGATATGCTGCGCGATCGTTTCGCTGATGACGGACTTTGCCAACCCCTCGATTTGGGCGTTCATGCAGGATGTAGGAGGTCGCAATACCGGCGCGATCTTTGGGTGGGCAAACATGTGGGGGAACTTCGGCGCATCGGTTAGTTCGAAAGTGGTACCTCTTTTGCTCGCTTACGGTTCGAGTTCCGGTTCTGGGCAAAGTTTGGTATTCATCACCTGCGCATGTGCTTTTTTCATTGCAGGCTGCGCGGCTTTAGGGATGGATGCGACCAAGCCGCTTCAGACATCCTCAAGCCCTGCGGCTTAGTCACCTTTAGCGATCGGTATGACATGATGCGACTTGCCACGGTTCTAACCCCGGTTTCGGAAGAAAACCTGCAGCTTGCGGCCCAGTGCGGGGTGAATGATTTGGTGATTCGTTATCCAGGTAACCAACCCGGTGCGATCGCCCAATGGGTCCAACGCGCAAAGGTCCATGGGTTGGAGATCGGGGTCGTCGAGGGCTACTTGCCGATCGAGAGGCTCAAGCTCGGGATCGACGACGGATCGGAGCTGCGCGCGATGAAGGATCTGCTCCGCTCGATGAGCGACAACTCCGTGGGATTGCTTTGCTATAACTTTATGGCAGGTACCGATTGGGCCCGCACGAGGCTCGACGCACCGGAGCGAGGTGGTGCCAAGGTGACGGCGTTTTATCTCAAGGATGTCGAAGCTTCCGTGATGCTCGGGGCTCGGCCTAGCGATGAGCAGCATGAGCAAATCGCCAGATCCCAGACACCCCAGAAGCTCTGGGAGCATCTGGATCGGATGCTGGATCAGCTTTTGCCGATTGCCGAGTCGTGCGGAGTTACGATGGCGATGCATCCGGACGATCCACCTTTGGCCACTTTATTGGAAAAGCCGCGGATCATGCACAATGTCGAGTGTTTTGATCGGTTGCTCCAGAGGTACGATTCGCCCAGCAATTCGATTTGTTTCTGTCAGGGAACGTTTGCGACCATGGGATGCGATATACCCTCGACGATCCATCGCTTTGGAAATCGGATTGGATACGTCCATTTCCGAGATGTGCGAGGGACGCCCGAAGCGTTCGAGGAGACGTTCCATGACAATGGGCCGACCGATATGGTCGCAGCGATGCGAGCTCTGAGGGAGGTAGGTTTCGAGGGTCCAATGCGACCGGACCATGTGCCGCAGATGGTCGGCGAGGATGATGGCGAACCGGGCTACACGATGCTTGGACGTCTTTTTGCGTATGGATACATGCGAGGTTTGATGCAAGCGACCGAAGCGAGACGTTCGTAGAGCGGGCTAGGGTGGGTGGGATTAGAAAAAGGGGTTGTCCCGGGTTCTGGCCGGAGACTTCAGGATCCCTTCGACGGTCCTGAGGTCCTCCTTGGTGGTGATCTTGATATTGCTTTCGTGGCCTTCGACGACTCGGATGGCAATCCCCATCTTTTCGATGACCTGGGCGTCATCGGTGGGGTTTCCTTTCGCATTTGCGTAACCGCGTTGGAGATCTTCGGTTCGGAAGACCTGTGGCGTTTGAGCTTGCCAAAGCCCGTCGCGCGGGACTGTTTCGAGGATTTGGTGGTTGGTCGGATCGACCCGTTTGACCGTAGCTCGGATGGGCGAGGCGAGAATCGCGGCCCGGTGTTTGCTGGCCTCTTCGATGACTTGATTGAGGCTTTGGCGCGAGAGGCACGGGCGAGCCGCGTCGTGGATGGCGACCAGAGCGATCCCTGGTCGGATCCGTTGGAGCGCGTTGCGAACGCTCTCGGAGCGTTCTTGTCCGC
The DNA here is from genome assembly GCA_021298315.1 of Planctomycetaceae bacterium. GTDB lineage: Bacteria > Planctomycetota > Planctomycetia > Pirellulales > Pirellulaceae > JBKCUI01. The sequence goes on along the minus strand of JAJTFC010000020.1, from coordinate 118,566 downwards.
CGAGGACGACCTCGACTCCAAAAAGGGTCAAGTTACCAGCAAATTTCTCCTGCACCATCGCTTGGTCTTCCATCGCGATGGTCATGATGATTTGTGCGACACGGGGATGGTCGGCAAACAGTTGGGCGCTGTATTGCCAGACGGGTTTCCCGTGGACGGTGGCGTAGACCTTTTTTTGATAAGGGTCATTAAAGCGGGTGCTCCGTCCGGCGGCAGCCAGGATGACAGCGACGTCTTTCATCGGGGATTGCTCAGATAGTTTTCAGGATACTGGATTTTTGGGGGGTGCGTTTCGAGGCATAAAACCGTACACGAAACAGGTGAGCATGGTCAACCAAAACGCGATACACTCTGGCCTTCGGAGGTCATGGAAATCCAAAAGGTGTGGGATATGTTCGATACCGTCGATATGCTGTTCAGCAGCCCGACCCAAGAACCATGAGGAGTCAATCCAGTGCAGGTAGGCTTCGGTCAAGGATCGACGGTGGCTTTCAATCGCTGAGAATGTTTCCTGCCAAGAGCCTAGGACATTCCAACCACGGAAACTCCAATCGCTGTTGAAGGCCCAATCGGCTAGGAGTTTCAAACCGATGACGATGACCAGAAGGTAGGCGGACACTTCGAAGCGAGGGTAGCGTTCGAGGAGCCGTACGAAGATCGAAGCGGCAAAACGCATCAGGATCACGCCGAGAATACCGCCAGCGACAACCACCCAGAGCTTATCGCTTTTCGAGCCGGCCAATGCCATGGCAGCCAGGATCGAATCGACGGCAAAGGCGATATCAGTCAGTTCGATGACCGCGACGGTTTTCCAGAATTTCCAATTGTTGTGAGACGGCACGTCGCAGACAGCTTGTTCAGGCGGGGTGTTGGCCGCCGGTGTTTCGATGCTCTCTTCTGTAACAAGGCTCGCGGCGATCGGAACCCGCTGCTCGATTTCGGTTTTGAGACGTTCTTCTGTGAGTTCCTCACCGGTGTACGCATCGACGAGGCCCGGTTGGCCTTCTTTGTCCAGGACGACCAATTCCTCTTCGGCGTCGTCCCAAAAAAGGTGTTTGACCGCAATGTAGACCAAATAGGCACCGCCAATGAATTTGACAATCGTCCATTGGAGGAGGTAGGCCGACAAGCAAATGGCGATCACTCGAAAAACAAACGCCCCGATCAATCCGTAGGAAAGGGCCTTGGCCCGCTGGTGTTTGGGCAAACGCTTGACGAGCATCCCCAGCACCAAAGCGTTGTCGATCGATAAAAGACCTTCCAGGACGATCAGCAAGCCGATGACCACCAAATCGGAGCTTTCGACGCTTTGTCCGAAAATGTTGATCGCTAAGGGAAAAACCGAAAAAAAGTCTATCATTTCGTTTATTGGTCGGTTCGGTAGCTGGAATGTAAGGATGCAAGGGGCTCGCGGGAGATTTGCCGGTGCAAGAGGATACCTAAGGATAGCCGTTTCGGCACCCCGGATAACCTGGAGTCACTGGAAACTTCGCGTTTCATTGATAAACTGGAGGCTTGAGCAGTCGGCAACGGCCGAAGTATTCTTTGACGTTCAATTTCCGGTATTCAACGGATCGATGGCATGGCAGAAAACGAAGAGCAAACCCCGGATTCCTCAACGGCCAGTTCTCCAACGGCCAATTCTGGGGCCCAAAATGGGCAAAAACAAGGCGCTGCGGGTCCCCTGAACCTTGAGGCCATTCGCCGAGCTAGGATGGCCCAGGAGCAATCCACCAGGGATTCTCAACCCGAATCCAAGCGTCGCAAAGGTCCTAACGGTCCGCAGGGCAACCCATCCGGAAGGTCGGGCCCACCCCCGAACAAACGCCAAGAAGAGTCTGTCGGTGCACAAGCTACCGCGAAGGGCTCGAATGAGAATACCGCGGGCCGAACCGACGCGATGGATGCTCAGAATATCGCCGCAGAAAAAATCGACGCAGAAAAAATCGACGCCGAATCGATGCCCGAGCGATATCGCTCCAACAAGGATTCAGCACCCAGCGTCGCGGCCAAGGTCCCAGTTCCGACCTCGCGGCGTAGGGACCAACAAGAGGACTCGGAATTGGCCGAAGCGCTCGAGGGCGCCGACCTCGAGCACCTGATGATCGGGGAAAAGAACGCCGGCCGTGTCGGGGTCGCCTTGGAGATCGGCAATCGATACCAAGCCCGGGTGATCAAGGTTCATAATGCAAATGTATTTGTGAGTTTGGGCGGACCGAACGAAGGCGTTGTGCCCTTGTTGCAATTCCTGGACATGCCGACTGAGGGCCAGCAGATCGATGTCATGATCCGCTCTTTTAACGCCGAAGAAGGCCTCTATGAGTTGGGATTGCCAGGCGAGGCCGTCACGGCCAACGACTGGGCCGATCTCGAAGAGGGCGCCGTTGTCGAGGCGAAGATCGAGAGCGCCAATACCGGTGGTGTCGAGTGCAAAGTCGGAAACATCCGTGGGTTCATTCCCATGAGTCAGCTTTCCGAATACCGAATCGAATCGGCCGCCGATTACATCGGACAGAAACTTCTTTGCGTCGTAACCGAAGCGAACCAACGACGTGGAAATCTGGTCCTTTCGCATCGCTCGGTATTGGAGCGAGAAAAGCAGGAGAAAAAACAAGAGCGACTCGCGACCCTCGAAATCGGTCAGCTTTGCGAGGGTACGGTCCGCAAGCTTATGGATTTTGGCGCGTTTGTCGATATCGGAGGGCTCGATGGACTGATTCATATCACGCAGCTTTCCTGGGAGAAAATCAAGCATCCATCGGAGGTGCTCAACGAGGGGGACAAGGTTCAGGTTCGGATCGAAAGATTCGATCCCAAAACGGCCAAGATTTCCTTGTCTTACCGCTCCTTGCAAGATGATCCTTGGAGTGACGTCGAGGCTCGCTTTCCAGTGGGATCTACCGTCAAGGGTGCCGTATCGCGCTTGGCCGAATTCGGCGCGTTTGTAAAGATATCCACTGGGATCGAAGGGCTCATCCACATTTCGGAGTTAGCCCATCGCCGAGTCAGCAGTGTTTCGGTCGCTCAAGGCAACGCAGGCCAAGCCTGGTGCTTCGCAGTCCGAGGTCAAGGACGAAGCCGAACCGGAGATCGTCAAACGCGACAGTGCCGTCAAGAAATTCCAAGGCCCGCTTCGTGGCGGCACCGGTCCTAGCCACGGTGGAGATTTGTTTGGTCTGAAGCTTTGATAGAGATCCGGCTGTTTGGAAGAAGAGAACGCAAAGACGCCAGGGCGCAAAGACGCAAAGGTAGTGGATCTCCCGCAGAGATCCGGCTGCTTGGATTTAGCCCGGAGGGCCGAACAGCTGGATCTTTTGCAAGATCCCCTTTCCGTGCGATGGCGGCTATCGAAAGAACCGCAAAGACCCAAATCCAATGATAGGTAGTCCAGCGATACGTTTGCCGTACTCATAGTACGGTTCGCCGATGAACTTCAAAAGTCGACGGTCTTTGAAGTAGCTTCCTGCATAGATATACAGTGTCCAAACCGCCGTCAGGATCGCATGATCAAGAGTCATGACGGGTGTAAACCAAATCAGTCCTAGGAAGCTCATGTAAACAGGATGCCGCATGTACCGGAAAGCGCCCCGGGTTACAAACGCCCGCTTGGGAGGCTGTTGGTCTCGAAACCAATACCACCACTGGGTCAAGCCGGTTTGGTACCCAAAGCCAGTCCAATACAGACTGTAGAGCAAGCCGATCCAAGATCCGTAAAAGCACGCCAAGAGGACCTGTTCCGTCCAACCTGTGGCGTGCCAAATCTCCGTCGGCATGCGTCCCCAATAGTGGAACATCGCAAGCAAGCTCAAGCAACTCGTCGCGCAGTGCAAACACCCCAGCAAACCACTAGGGATCCACTGTCTCAACCATCGCGAGGTCGGGGGGGCTAGCAGGATACTATGTGGCACTGCAAAGCAAACCGCAAGCGATGTATCGAGGATCCATGCTCCTGGGTACTCGCTCCACCCGCCGTACCGCAGAAACAGAAACAAATAGACAACCGTCCACAAAAACAGGAGCTGGGTTCCTATCCCAAATGCGATCCCGGCAAGCCTGCCGAGCCGTCGTTGCAGCATCGGGGAAGTAAACGCTTGGGTCTTTACGCTTGCCTGACTCACCGACCGCCTCGCTCTGCTAGGAAACATCCATACTCCATCGCGCCTGTCCGATACGCATCGAGGATCGCTTGGAAGTGATCCAAGAACAGAACATGGTTGGCGCCAAAGACTTTTGCCAAGTGCCTAATCCCCGTTCGGTTAACTCGCTCCAAGCAAATCTCCCAAGTCTTCTCAACCTGCTTGGTCCAAAGGGATTGGTAAGTGACTGTTAGTCCGGCATCCTCAAACCATTGGCAGTAGTCGGCCTGAGTTCCGAGCGACGGGCAAAACATGCCACGGCAGACTTTTTGTGTCAACGCGATCTGTTCTTGACTCAGAGGTGGTTCGCCGGCCAACCAAGCGCAGAGCGCGAACCGTCCGCCGGGTTTGATCCAGGTCGCCGCTTTGCGAAAAAAAGCAGGTTTATCGAACAGATGCTCGGTGCATTCGATGCTCCATACGACGTCTGCCGAATCGGACGCAAACTCGATCTTCTCGGCATCGGCACAAAGAAATTTCGGACGCGGTCTGACCCCTCGAAGCGTCGCGCCGCTTGCAGCGTACATTCGCTGGACAGGACTGAGGGTCACCCCGGTGACTTGGCACTGAAGATTGCGAGCAAGCCAAACGCTTGAGCCTCCCATCCCGCAACCGATGTCGTAGACGGTGCTCGAAGGGGCTATCCTCGCGATTTTCGCCAGCTTTTCGGTCAGTTGAACCTGGGCTCGCGCAGAGCTCTCACCCCCCTCCCAATATCCGTGGTGGATATGTGGTCCCCAAAACAACCGGTAGAAGGGAGTGATAATGTCGTAGTGATTGCGAATCACTCCCTTGGCTACATCAGGAAATTCAATCATCGTTAGGGTACCACCCATAAATCGCCTTGAATCACCAATTCATCTTTGATCCCGACGGCACCAAAGGCTTTGGTATAAGGCTTGATACCAAAATCGGTCTGTTTGATCGTGAACTTGCCTCGAACATGATGCCAGCCATCCTTGTCCTCCATGTCGCACAGGATCGTCACGGGTCGTGTGACACCATGCAGCGTGAATTCACCTTCGAGCTGGTACTCGGGGAGCCCGCGCGCCGATTGATTGCCCGTTTTCTTCATCGATGCCTTTTGGAAGACCGCCTCAGGGAATCCCTGGACATCCAGAATTTCCTTGCCCAACATGTTTTGGTTGACTTTTCGCACCGTTGCCGCATCGATCTCTGCATCGATGGCAAACACCTTGCGAGCCGTAGGAGTGTCGGCGACAAACGACTTCATATCAAAAACCAAAGAAACGGGTTCTTGAACGTCGGCCTTTAACCGACCGCTCTTGAGCTTGCCCTCGACGCCATGGGAGTGACCAAGGTTGTTGGTTTTGTCGACAAAGATATACACACGACTGAACTCCAGATTCAAGTCGCCTGGTCGATACTCCGCTGGTTTTCGAGCCTGTCCGCCCGCTTCTTGCCCATGGCATGGATGCGTGAGTTCAGGTGCTAGAAGTATCGAGAAACCCAGGGTGACGTTCGAGAGGATTCCAAGAACTCGTCCGCGATCGCTTCGGAGTATTCGCTTGAAAACGTTAAGCAACATCCCTGTACCCCCATTCGTGAGAAGTTTTTAGATCGGCCCTTTTTCCCTCAGGGTTCGACCAAGAGTATAGACCGTTTATGTCACCTCGCAAAATCCCACTACAGGGTCTTGAATCTAAAAACGTTTTAAAACACGCAAGAGTGTTTTTAACAAGTTGGAAAGGTATCTGGCCGCAAAGTATCGTTCGCTTTTGGGATCTTTAGGGAATGTTGTGGCGAAGAATAGCCCGATCGTATACCGGTACTTCGGGGGTTATCCCCCGAGGTGGCACTTATCCAACGCCATCGAACCTGTTATCTTGAAGTTCGAGTCCGGACCGTATCCTGCGAGGGATCCTTGCAAGCATGTTGTTTTTTCCTGACCTGAAATCCAGGCATCTTGTCCCCGAGCTGATGGACGATCCGAATCTGCCGCCAGCAGATCACCAACTTGCCCTGCGTGGACTACGTAGGATCAATCGATTCTCGGGAACCGTTTCTTATCTTTCATCGACGATTCTCGATTTGGCCAGACAGCAATCTCCGGTAGCCAGTGTGCCGATCTCGGACGAATCCCCTTGGGTGCTGCTGGATATTGGATGTGCCAACGGGGAAAACCTTATCGCTCTTTATCGACATTTGGCGAAACACGTGTCCGTCCGTTGCGTCGGGTGGGACATAAGCCCCTTTGCGATTCAGAACGCCCAGGAATTGGCCTTATCTTCTGGGCTCTCGGAGGATCAAGTTCGATTCGAGGTTGTCGATGCGCTCGGTCAAATCGATCCAACACCTCTAGCGGACATAGTCATCAATTCGTTGTTCATGCACCATTTCGAGGAATCGGCGGTGGTGAGTTTGTTGAGCCGCAGCGCCCAATTGGCACGCGTGGCCGTAGTGGCGGACGATCTAAACCGCACGCGACTCGGGTGGTTCCTCGCTAAAACCGGTTGCTGGCTTCTTTCACGCTCCCGTGTCGTTCACTTCGATGGACCGCAATCGGTCCGGGCCGCATTTACCTGCACGGAAATCGTATCGATTGCGGATCTCGCCGGTCTAGAGAACTATCGCATAACGAAGCATTGGCCTGAACGCTATGCGTTGGTGTGGAGAAGGCCACCTGTGAGATCATGAGCTCCCTGAAAGAACCCCTCGATTCCTTGAGTTCGACTCTCGGCTACGAATCGGCTATCGATTGTATTTGGGATGTGATCATCGTCGGGGCTGGAGTTGCTGGTTGTGCAACCGCCATCCTCGCCGCGAAATCGGGTTTGAAGGTACTCTTAGTCGAGTCGAAGTCCTTCCCTCGCGAAAAGGTTTGTGGTGGCTGCTTGAATGTGCGAGCCCAAGATGCGTTGGAAAGACTAGGAGTGGAGCACGATCTACGAGCCGCCGGATCGGTAAGGCTTAGCGAACTGCACGTCCAAGTCAAAGGCGTAGGGCACATTTGGCCGATCCCATCACTCTTGAGCATTCGGCGCTCGACACTCGATGCGATTTTGGTCCGGCGCGCGATCAAATCGGGAGCCGATTTTTTGCAAAACACGACTGCGGTGTTGCCTGCCGATCATGGCCAGGTCCTAGATCGCCTAGAGGTTGAGCTTCGATCTAGCGAGGGCTCCCACCCGTCGGATCCCTCGGGCCAATTCAAGCCCAAAGCGGCGCAGGCGCGTTGTTTGGTGATTGCTGCGGGTTTGAACCGTTCGGCGTTACGACTTCAGCGGGATTGGCCTTCGGTCATCGCTCCTGATTCCCGCATCGGAGTCCAATCCCTGGTGTCGCTTGAGAGTCTTGCCGAATCGGAGCCGGAATTGCATCGAATGCTCCAGAGCGATCGCGGCCGTCTGCACATGCTATCGTCCCATCATGGCTACGTCGGAATTTGCTTGACCGATGGGGAACTCATCGACTTGGCCGCTGCTTTGGATCCCAAGAGAGTATCGAGTGCCGGGGGAATCGGCCAAGCGGTCTGCGAAATCCTCGGGGACTGCGGAATCAAGACACAACAATCCTTTGCCGATTGCCATTGGATGGCTACCAGTCTTCTGACACGGACTTCCAAGGTCGTCGCCAAGCCGGGGATTTTTCTCGTCGGAGATGCATTGGGCTACATCGAGCCTTTTACAGGCGAGGGGATGTCATGGGCGTTGGACAACGCTGAAACGCTCGCTCCGAACCTTGTTCGGATTGTGCAAGATCCCCGAACCAAAACGCAAGCAGTTAGGGACTGGGAAGTTTATGTCCAAAAGCAGAGGCGATTCCGGCACCGTGTATGCCGTTGGGTCGCCAAGCAAGCGAGGCATCCGACCCGCTCGCAATGGGTAGTCCAAGCTTGTCATTGGATCCCAGGGTTCCGAACTCGCATTTTGAAAAAGGCGGTACAGTGATGATCAACAGGCAATCCGGAGCGGTGATTCTTGGGACCGGCACGAGAATTCCCGAGGGGGTGATTGACCAAGAGGTCGCCGCTGGGGTGATCCAGAGATTAGGCCTGACCCAACGCTGGAATAAGGTCCTGCCAAAGCTGTATCTCAAATCCGGAGTTTTGCGTCGAGCGAGCGTCCTGCTGAGTGCTGCGGGAGACGATCCCGACGCGCGGCAATCCTTTTACAAGCCCCCGACAGCGGAAGCACCGTTTGGCCCGACCACTGCCGAACGCATGGAAGTTTACGCGACGCACGCTGGACCTTTGCTCACAAAAACCTGCCAAGCTGCGATTCAACGAGCAGGAATTGAAGCATCGGCGATCACGCATTTGATTACCGTTTCGTGCACAGGATTCTGTGCCCCAGGGCTCGATCATGTTCTGTTTGAGTCGCTTGGTTTGAGCTTGACGACTCAGCGATCGCACATCGGGTTTATGGGGTGCCATGCGATGGTAAACGGTCTGCGAGTGGCCCAAGCGATCGCAGAATCCGACACAAGAGCGGTTGTTCTGGTAGGAGCGGTTGAACTGTGCAGCATCCATCAGCAATACACGGAAGACCCAGAGCAAATTGTCGCCAATTCGCTCTTCTCCGATGGAGCGGCAGCGGCCGTGGTCACCAACGCCTCGGCATCCATCCGCCAACCGGGCCAAGTTCACTTGCGCATCGTCTCGTCTTTGTCATTGAAGATCCCCGACTCGGCCGATTTGATGACCTGGAAGATCGGAGATCATGGATTTCAAATGACCCTCTCGTCGCTTGTACCCTCGCGCATCGAGGAGAGGCTTAAAGAGCCTATCGAAGCTTGGCTTGCCGGACTGGGGATTTCAACAGACGATATTCGGCAATGGGTTGTTCATCCTGGAGGCCCCAGAATTCTCGATTCGGTCGATAAGGCGATGGGGCTGGACGAAACGAAGCTCTCCGCATCCCGTCGAACATTAGCCAACTACGGAAATATGTCCTCGCCTACGATCCTCTTTATCATCGAGGAGATCCTGTATTCGAACACTCGGGAGCTTTACGGCCCTAGGGCTGGGTATTGGTTGGTGTTCGGTTTTGGGCCTGGGCTACATGCTGAGATTTTGCTCCTGGAATTAACCGAGTAAAGATCTCTAATTGTTTCGTTCCGAGACCATCGTCGTGAGTTGCTCGCCTGACATTCGGTAAGCAGCTTCATGAGGGCAAGCATAAACACAGCGGGGCGTACCACCGATGCTTTTGCATTGGTCGCAGGTAGTCGCCCGTTGCCGTACAACGGGTATCTTTTGGTTTCCCTCTTGGCGATATCCGTCTTGATGCCCATACATGGTGATGTTGCCATAGGGGCAATTCGTGGCGCATTGCCCACAGCCGATGCAGTGGTCTTCGATGACGATCTCCTTGTCTCCCTCTCGGAAGATTGCATTGACCGGGCAACCGACTAAGCAGTACGGATCGGTACAAGAGCGACAGCTTGTGGCGACCAGGAAGTTCTCGAAGCGAAGTCCTTCGCGTACCAGACGGGTTTGCCCTTCGTGAGCATCGGCGCAAGCTTTCGAGCATTCATCGCAACGGGTGCATGATTCAAGGTCCAGGACCAGAAGGCTCTGAGCGTTGTAGAGCCCTTGCGCGACGAAATTCGCTTTGAGCGTATTCTCGGAGACATCCCGAGTCGCATCGCGGCGCAAGAGCGTCTCGGCACGATCCAGTAGCGTTTTTCGAAATTCGGAATTTGCTTCGGTCAGTTCCCGGATAATCGATCCGGGGATCCGAACCAACTCGACGTGGTCCAACGCTGTGCAGCTTGAGGTTCGAATCCCTGGCGCAAAATTCAAGGCTTGCAGTTCATCAGCCAATTCGCTCTCGTAGAGTTTCGATAAAACGGCCACTTCCCCAAACACCCCGACTTCTCCTTCGATGTTTGGCGGCCCCATGTAGGTAATGACCTGATCCCGCATCCCTTGCATACGGGAAAATTTCACGTAACCGAGTCGTATCATGTAGACCTCATCACCGAGTTCCCCTTCTTTGAAGATCGGTTGACCTGGTTCGACACTGATCAGCTCAACAGCTTGTGCCAGTCGATCCAATTCCACTGGCGTTAGCGAGCGACACAGTGGGGTACGGCTAAGGTTCGAGTTCAGAGCATGGCGGCGGTAAGCTTCGTTGAGCAGTTTGAGGCTAGCGCTGTTGCGTTGGAGCATGTACAGGACGTTGCTTCCGATTTCGATGACCTCGGATTCCTCAACGGCCACGACCGTTGCGCTTCGTGGGCTTCGATTCAAACAAGCCATTTCTCCGAGGATGACGTCCTCGGGGCCTCGGAAAAGTCTTGTTTCACCCTTGGAATTCGAGGTGTCCGATCCGGTAGCCAGGGTGGCGACCCCCTTGGATCCGCTTGATAGCATGCGATTGAAAAAGCCTTTTCGTTCGGCGGGCTTTTTGACTGCTTTGCTGCGAGATCGAGAGATTTGAATTTCGAATTTTCCGCGTTGGATCAAGAAGGCGGTCGAACCGTATTCGCCTTCTTTGCATAGTACGTCGCCGGGTTGCAGGATGCGGCGTACGCAAGCTCCGCCGTTGAACTGTAGAAACTTATAAGGAATCCCGGTGAAGATAGGGATGTCGAGCATTTGTTCGGGGGAAAGAACTTCCGTGGATGGATCGCCGCTTTGGCTGGTGTCCAGATGCAGATCGTCGGACAGTTTTGCAATTTGCTTTTCGATGACCAGCGGTCGAAATTGCAGCGCATCGGTAGGGCATGAAATGACGCATTCGCCGCAGGAAACGCAGGAGCTTTCGAGCATGGGTAGGTTGGTATCGAAAGCGATTCTCGTCGGATAGCCTTTGCCATCACGGGCCATGACATCGTTGTGTTTGATTTCGTTGCATGCGCGCGTGCAACGCTGGCACAGAATGCATGCGTCGTGGTCGACCGAGATGATTTCCGAGGATGGATCCAAGCCCCTTTTGCCTGCGAGTTCGCTTGGAGGGTACCGCAATTGGACTGGGTCCGGCACAAATCGATGGACGAGTTTTTTCAACTCGTTCGGTTCGTATCGCTTGGGCGAGTCGACCAAGCTTTCGCGATCTTGTTGGCTCATGTGTTCCGATGCGAGCAGTTCGACGATCACTCCGACGGAATCCTTGAGGACCTCGACCGTCTTTGGGCTCTCGGTGCTTGCCAACGTGGTGATGACCATCCCCTCTTTGACATGATAAGTGCACGCAGAGACCAAGTCCTTTTTGACCCGTCCACTTTTGCGTTGCTCTTGGATTTCGACCATGCAAACGCGGCAAACCCCGACGGGTTGAAGGTGCTCACGATGGCACAGTACAGGCACGGGATTGATGTCCTGGACGCTTCGCACATACATTCGAGTCACCGCATCATAGATCGTCGTCGGCCTTGGAATGACCTCACCTCGATCGTTGACCAACACAACTCCTTGAGAGTTTCGGAGTGGAACCGCTTTCTTGACCACCATCGCCTGGCCGTCGATGGTGATGCGAACATCCAATTCCAAATCGGTCAACGACGCATCTGCTCTACGGATCAGTTGGCCATCGACATCGCGAGCAAAGAGCGCTTCCTCACGGGCGCTGATGTACTCATTGCCATCCAAGAGGTCTTGATTTGAAGCCATATTTGAAGACATTCGTTCGGAAGGTTATCGGTCGTTCGTGTGGAAGTACCGCAGGTAGGTACGAAACGGTTCGCTGGCCACTTGTCCCAACCCGCAGATGCTTGTTGTGCGCATGATGCGCGAGAGCAGGTTCGCGTGGTCGATGAACTGCGGAACGATACTCTCGGGGCTCTTGGTATTTGCAAGTTGCTGAGCCATATCGACGATTTTTCTCGAGCCCAAACGGCAAGGGACGCACTTGCCACAGGACTCGCGTTGATAAAACTGGCTACATGCGATCGCTTGATCGAGCAGATCTGCGGTCTCGCCGTAAACGACGATCCCGGCTCCGAGCATGAATCCGATCTCGCGTGACGCATCGATATCAAGGGGTAGCAATCGGATATCGGTGGGAGTTTTGGATAACGCGGGATACTTGAAATCGGCCGTTTCCTTCCCTTCTTTATCGGTAAGTTTCGGCAGACGAATCGATTTCTCGGGCAGCATGGCAGGTAGAAAGCCTCCGGAAGGGCCGCTGAGCGCTACGGCCAGCAAGGGGACTCCATCCTTCATCCCGCCGGCGTAATCGTCGATCAATTCCCCGAGTGTGATACCGCAAGGAACCTCATAGGCTCCGGGGCGATTCAAATCGCCGCTGATGCTGAAGTACCTTCTTCCTTTGGATCGATTGCGACCTGCATACTTGTACCAAAGGCCTGGCGTTTGATTCGTCGCCGATGGATCCTTTGCTTGCTCTTTGAGCAGGTTGCCTTCGGAGGGTACTTTCAAAAGAATCGATGGCACCCATGCAAAGGTTTCGACGTTGTTGAGAATGGTCGGTTGGTCGTAAAGTCCGTTGGTCTGCAATTCAGGTGGACGATTTCGAGGTTCCGATCGTTTTCCCTCGAGCGCCTCGATCAACGCGGTTTGTTCACCGCACACGTAACCACCTGGACTGATAAACACCTCGAGCCGAAAGGTTCGGCCGCTTTGGAATATGTTGGATCCCAGCGCTCCGAGCCGCTCGGCTTGTTCGATCGCTTCCTGTAGCTGATCGATTTGCTCCTGATATTCGTGCCTGATATAGATGTATCCTTGCTTTGCTCCGCTTACCAAAGCGGCCATCGTCATGCCTTCGATCACCAAATGGGGAGCGGCAAGGAGTATCTCGCGATCTTTAAAGGTTCCCGGTTCGCTTTCGTCGGCGTTGCACACAACGTACTTGGTCTCACCAGGTGCTGTACGAGCTTCTTCCCATTTAGAAAAAGCAGGAGCGCCGGCTCCCCCCATACCGAGCAAACCGGCATTTTTGAGGGCTTGGATTACGCGGTCGTTGCTCGGGTCTAGCAAAAAGCCCTTCACCGCCGCGTATTTCTGTTGGATCGTACCGCTTCGGTAGCAATCGATTTCCGAGCGGTCCATCGTCGCTTGTGCAAGGGCTTGATCCGAATCGCCTTGAGGATGCTCTCCTTCGAGTACGCTTTGGATGATTCGGCGGTACTCATCGACCTTGCGGCCGACGAAGAGCGATTGGCCATGTGCCGTCGCATTCGAATTTGAGCCCTCGATGATCATCGCCGGTGCACGGTCGCATCGACCAAGGCAAGAGGCTTCGTGAACGTGCAAGTTCTCATGGCCAACTTGGTCAGCAAGCTCCTGGAGTTGCTGAGCGATTTGGACCGAGCCTCGGAGACGGCAGCTCATGTCTCGGCAGATGGCGACGCGGCACTTGGCGGGAGCTTGCCGGCTGTAATGTGGGAAGAAGCTCACCACGTCTTGGATCACACGCGACGGTTCACCGACTTGACCGGCGATCCTCGCGATATCGTTGTCGTTGATGTACCCTTGACGATGCTGCACTTCTTGGAGCATCTTGGCGATCCGGGTTCCCACTTGTCGTTCAACGAGAGATTTCATGGTTTATCGTTTGAGGGAGTCGATGTTATCAAGAAGCTGCTTTTTGAAATCTTCTGGATTGAAAAAGCGGGAAGCTTGGTAGGGCATCTGCTGAGTCCGTGTCCACATGGTTGTGGGAAAATCCCATTTTTGGGGTTCGAAGGGTAGGATGATTTGACCGGGGATTTCGACCTCGCAGAGGGCTTGGTTTGCAAGTCTCCATTGCACGGCAGACTCCCAGGAGGGTCCGTGGCTAAATGAAGGCCAGATCCTACTTTTCCAAGCCTCTCGGATCGGTGGAATCTGACCGGGCATAACGATCGGATATTGGCATTCGAGAATCGGTTCAAGAAGCTCGAGCATCGCGTCGATGCGTTTCCGAATTTCGTCCGTTTGTCCCGTTGGATGATTGGCAAGAGGATTCAAAAGCAATTGCTTAAGGGGCTTGTAGTGCGAAACCCAGGATTGCACACTCGGGTGCGAGAAAGGGATCGGGGATTCTCCCATGGGGCCGCAGGGAGAGTCGGTACGGGTCGAATCGGTACTGGCGGAATGGGTATTGGGAAATTGGGTCAGAGCAAGGGCCAGATCGATGTGTTCGAGGTACCATCCATCCCATTCCGCGAAGGGTTGACTTGCAGGAGCGATTGTTTTTCGATTTGCGTCGATCGGATGGTGGCAGCTTGTACATCGATGCTCGGTCAACTCGGGCCATTCGGGTTTGCCCAGGCGATTCATAAGGAGTTCGAGGCGTTGTTTCGCATTGACCAATTTACCAATCCGCCAAGTATCGAGCGATTCGGCCACGGGGTTTGTTGTGATGTTTGGGCCGACGTCTGGCGTGGCCGTCGGTGCGGCAACATTTTTGTTGTCCCACCAGTGTTTTGGGTAACGGGTCAAAAAATTGCTCAACTCGAAATAGGTCGGAGGGTGGCCGGCGGCCATCAGTTGGTGAGAAACTTCTTGTTGGCCCATGGGGATGGGGGGCTGGTCGTTGAATTGCACCTTATCGGTTCTTCCGAGTTGCCCGATATGGCACGATCCGCACACTTGAGCGAGTTGCCAAGTCGATTCGGTATTGACTCGGCCTTGGGCCGAGGGATGATCGTAAAAGCGCCGGGCTCCTAAGGTTTTCCAAGAGCTTGAGAAGTGGGAGTCGTCCCAATGGATCGCCGAGCCGTGGCAGGCTTGGCAATCGATACCTTGGATACGTTGGGTCTTTGGGGCCAATTCGCTCGCATGGCAAGCCACACAGCGCGTTTCCAAAAACTCACGAAACGCTGGGTCTGTGGTCGTTTTCGGGAAGGATTTGTTATGGTCCCAGAGGGCTTGGACGATTCGCTGGGAATCGGCATTCAGAAGCCGGGCATAAGCGTTCGCATGGGGATCGTGCTGGAACCAAATTTCGCCAGATTGGTTCCATAGAAAAGAGTTCTCAACGGTGTTTCCGTGGCAGTTGGATGAGTTGCAATCGCGCTTGACGAAGAAATCGGGATTGGCGAAATCGGGATTGGCTCGATGGATCGAATTGGATTGGGCCCGCGCAACAGATAGGGTGGCAACCGAAGCGAAAATCAGGCTGAGGATAACTCGGGTCCAAATCTGGTTCATGGGGAAGCGGTCCCTGTGGATCCCTGAGTTACGGTTTGTCCTAATCCGGTTTGTCCTGATCCGGTTGCCGTTCCTTGCGGTCCGTGATCGTGGTATCGGTGGCAATCGATGCAATCGGCCCGAGCGATGATTTTAACCCCGTCAACTTGCGCCTCCCTTCGTTTCGCTTCATCGACGATGTGGCATTTTTGGCATCCTTGGATTCCATCGATAAGGACATCGCTTGCAAGGTTGCCTAAGGATAAATCGTTTGAATCGAGCCTGATTTTGTGGCATTCATCGCATTGAATATTGATATGTGGACCGTGAGAAAAGCTCGCTTTTTTGAGCCATTGCGTGGGCAGGGAGCTTGGGGCGACGATGGACTCAAGGTTGTTATTGAAGGCTAGATCGGTGGCCGGTTGATGGCACTTGGAGCAAGCGTAGGTTTTGAAGATCTCGGTCTTTGCCAGCGGGTTGTTCTGTTTAATGAGCCCGATGAGATCTTGGCCCGAAGCCGTCCCTGCAATTCGAAGTCGGTTTTCTTCATCGACGGACGATTCGGATGGATTGGAGGTGCTTTGCAAACGCTCGGATCGAGCCAAGCGTTGCTGTTGGCTTGTAGCGACGATATCCAGAAGCTGGTTCTTGTCCTTGAAATCGAGTTTATGAGGTAGATCCAATTGGTGGCATGCTTCGCAGTGCTTGCTAAACTCGATCGGCTTGTAGAGTACATGCGCGTTGGTTTGGCGGCCTAGAGAATTGGTTGCTGAAGTCGCGTTCGGACCCTCGAGCGTTTCGAATCCTGCAATGGGATGATCTCTTTCGTGGCAATCGCTACAAGTCAATTGAATCGGATCGGAGCCTTTTTTCGGTTTTTGGTATTGATCTTGGAATGCGAGGGGGAGCGAGTCCCAGGTTTTGGCGGATAGATCGCCAGGTCTCAGGGCTTGTCCTGGCCGCAAGTGTTGGGTGTGGCTGAATTGGATGGTTCCTGGGTCACGGACTAACCCTTGGAAGTGTGGATGTCCAGGGATACCGTTGGTTGAGTCGAAGCTGGTCACTTTGGAGAGAGGTCGATTCGCATCGATGACGAATTTAGCGAGATCAGCGTGGCAGCGGACGCAGGATTCATCGGCGATGTCCAACAGGTTGTGGTTGATCCCTAAATGCTCGTGGTGGCATTGAACACACGATTCGAGGGCGAGGAGACTGTGTTCCGTCGCACCGGGGTAATGGTCTGCCATCTTGTGGCAGTCGTTGCAGCGCCGATTGTTATCGGCAATGACCTCAGGGGATCTTGCGAAGCTCGTGGTGTTGATAGGACTCCATGGTGCATGGCATTGGTCGCATCCTGTTTCGTTCCAGGCGTGGTGGGCTTTTGAGAGTGTGCCGGTACTGAGTTGTTTGGCCGCGGAGGGGGTAAGCAACCAAAGACCGTAAAGGCCCCCAAGGATCAGACCGGCCCAGCCGAACCACCTCTTCCAGAGGATCGATGGATCCTGAGACGAGGTGTAGTTCCGGTCGATTCGACGTGAACGCTGCTTACCTGTGATCGCCATAACTTAATAGGTCCTAGAGCCTCAATCGGTTACATGTAGCGAAGGGATTGAATGATATGGACGATCAGCAGGACACCGAGCATAACGCTGATGCCTGCATGAAAAGCGATCCAGCGATGCAACCAGGCGTGTGCCATCCGCTGTGCGTCGAATTGCAGTCGCTCTTCGACGGTTGACTGCAAGGCTATGAGGATTGGGTAGGCGGAGTCGGAGCAGGAGGCCTGAAGATTCTTGAACCACTCCTGGGTACGTTGCAGATTGCCAATCGGCGAGCGGCTTGTCGATCTCGTGCTGTTTGGGACGATGTTTTTCAGCAAGAAAGGTTCGATCACCAGGGTGTACTGTTTCCATATTTCAATGCGATCTGCTGCATTCAGATCATCGGCCAAGTCTTGTCCAAAACTCGCCCGTTGCGGATCCCGCCGCTGCCTAGCTCCGACGACGATTGCGTTGCTCTTGTCGAGTCCCGGTGTCGCATCGGCGTATTTCATCGAGGAGACAGAGAGCCCTGATTTCAAAGCGGATAGTTGGTCCTCGAGAGCGACGAGTTTTCCGGTATTGGGTGGTTTGGTGCCCAGCGCAACGGTGAGCATTTGGCGATTTTCCAGTGCGCTGAGCAAGGAGACATCGTCGATTTGGCTAGGGATTGTTTCCTGGGGGAGGTTGCCGAGCATCCAACGTGGGATAAACACCTGCATCACCCAGCCAAAGACACCGCTTGTGAGCACCAGCCCTAGAAGTGCCATCAGAATGGTGGTGAAGGTACCCCCAAAGCGAAATCCTGAGTGGATGAAGGCTAGGGGGCCGCAGGCGAGTCCGAGCCAGAGATGATAAGCGACCCAAAATTTGGTTCGCCCCAGTTTATGTTTTCTTAATCGCTTCCTTGGCCATAGCAGCAGTTCAAAGAGGATGATTCCAGCGGCGATGCTTCCGACGACCAATCCTGCCGGTGAACTTCCCGTCGCAGGGCTGTCTTTGGTGCCCAAGGAATACTGCCACACGCCACCGCTGATAATCAGCAGGCTGGCCAAAGCGATCGGGCCGTAATGAAGGTGCATTTTGCGAGCCAGCAACACGACAGTAAACCTTCCAGCGGAAGACGAGTTCGATACATTCTAAGGCAACCGTTTCGGTCCCGTTTGTAGAACGAGTCCACGACGCCCCGGTATTTTTCAGACTGGTTTTAGCATCCCAAGTTAGATCGTAGTCCGTTTTGGCGTCTCTCAATACTATATCGTGAATCGCAGCGCATTTCTAAGCCGAACTCGGCGCAATCTTGGAGAATCAGTTTCTCACCCCCCCGCTTCTCCATTAGTCTTGTTGATATTGCAATTAAGGCAGGGGGGCGGCGAGTTGGCTGACCGGGAGCAACCCGAAGGATCGCCGGCTGAATCCAGTTATTCCAGCCGTACCGCCGCAACCTGAGTCAGCAGCATGGGATTCGAAAGCAATCATTCGCCGGATTTATAACGATTCAGTACGATTCAGCACCTAGAAGTAGGGTTGGCGATTTCGAAATAGCTTCGGCTTAATGCAGGCACGTACCGCAGGCGAAGCTTGGAATCGGCTACCCAGGAGTTTGTCTATCTGCTCGATGACCGGTTGTGGATCGGCCACCAAATCCGGGTACGCAGCCTCGAGCAAATCCACACGGTCGCTTTGGCTGAGCACATGACGTATCTGCCTACTGTGAGATTCCTGCACCTCGATCAAATGCTGCTTTTCCGATCGGGCCTTTTTACCCTGACGATCGAGCATCACCATCTGGGAATCAACCACCTGCTGCGTAGGCCTGACCATGTAAATGATCTTGTAGCGATGGGGTCTTGGCAAAGACGGCAAAACCGCCGAAATCACCTTCACGACTTTACCGGCAGTTTGCTCGATGATCCTAGGATTCCTGGGCAACTGCTTGATCTCTTCCCACTCCCAATACCCTTCGGGATTATCGTCATCGGCAGTCCGCTTGCCATCGGTCATCGGTTCGATGCCAGCGGCATTTAGCATCTGCATCATGAGCGACGTCCCGGATCGAGGTAGTCCAGAGACGACCAAAATCTCCAGAGGCTCGATGGCTGCGATCTCGGCCTCTTTTCGATCGAACTGCGCTTGCTTTTCGCGATCCATCGCGTCGCGATCGGATTTGCGCTGTGCTGCCAGCAATCGCAACCTTGCCAACTCACGATGATGGGACTCTCGGATCTCCACGGCTGTCTGAGTTCTAAGATTCTCGATCTGTGTGAATTTGTCGAACTCTCCGAGCCGGTGATAAATTCGCGCCAGCATGCGCATGGCTGGTAGAAATCGAGGCGCTAGCTGATGGCAATTGCGCAGCGCTTTCTCTGCCTCACGCAACTTGTTCAATTGCAGAAGAGTCGTTCCCAATAGGAAATGACCCATCGGGTTGCCATACTGCAAGCCGATCGCTGCCAGCGCCGAATCGATCGCCTCATGGGCTCGTTGTTGATGCAATTCGATGCGGGTCTTGACCAAATACGCGTGGGCATTGTCTGGGTCGGCCTCAAGCACGCGTCCAACCGCCGCTAAGCCTTCGTCCCAACTCCGAAGCGCCGCATAGCAACGAGCCAAAAAACCATTGTATCTGGACCTCTTGTGGCATCTTGTCCTGCACACCGTGCAATAGATCCAATGCGGTTTTGAAATCCGCTTTCTCGATCGCAATCGAAGCTTTGATCGAATCCGCATTTTCGGTACGACCGAAATGGTTACGAGCCTGATCGATCGTCGCATCGGCCTCTTCGAGCATTTTTAATTGGAATTGGCAATTCGCAAGCACCTGGACATAGTCACTAGTTTTGCAAGTTGCCATAAACGCAGGTTTTTCGCCTGATCGACTTTGGGGGCATTGGGAACGAACAGTCGAACCACATAATCGGGATCGATATCGTGGGTACTGATGCGGTCTTCGTTCAGGAGTTCAGCAAGCTCATCAGGAAAGTAGGTACCTGGTGGAGGGGGGGCCAATTCGCTGGATCAGAATCCGCCGGGACATCGGGGACGTGGCAATACATGTTTGAGACCATCTTGTCGGGAATGTCCCGTTCGCCTTGGGTCGCAAACCAACTGACAATGTGGCTTTTGAGTCCCCGCTCGGCCAGGATTTCCCAGACCGTCTTGCATTTGCGCGTGGCTGCAGAGACCGGAACGATAGCACCCGATTGAGGCTCGACTTCGGTAAAGCCTGGGACACCGTGGTGATAAGCCATTTTGCCGGTGGCCATCAGGGGATGGATTAGTTTCCAATCGGCGGAATCCCAACCGACAAGTAGTAGTCTTTTCTTGGTCATGGACAGTTCCATCAAAGCAAAAACCGATTGACTGATTCAGACTCGGCTTCACGCACGATGGCGTGGCGTTAGCGCAACGGCGCGAGCCTGTCGGAAAGCGTCCCAAACTCACCGCAAAGGCGCCAAGTTCGCCAAGCCGAAGAGCCTGGCAAGAAGCTCGTCGTGAGCCCCCAACTTCAGCTCCCCAATGATTCGCCAGACGATCAAAACGTCATCGGCGTTGGTTTGGGCGAAACCAACTCCGACCCTCCCAACCACGATTCCCTGGGGAATTTGTAGTAAATTATGAGGCCAAGCTCTCGTCACAGGCAGTTTCTTGATCGCGACGCTTCTTACGCCATTGACGCAGTGCAGTGCCACCCATGAGTAGCGCCACGACAGCACCGCTCGCTGGCTCTGGTACAGGCGCACCACCGGGTGTTTGGATCGCTACGCCGACGTCCGACTCATAAGCCGCACTGACCAATTTGAACGTGTTGGTCGAAGCCGTCCAAAGGACTTCGATGTAGCCGTATTGACCCGTAGTAGTCCTGAAGCCAAGAAAAGAGTTTGGGCCAAAATCGGGTACGGATCTACGAGAATTTTTGAAAACGGTCGATAAATACCCGTCTTCAAATACGCCACTGGATGGGCCTATAGCGACGCCCGGTCCAACGTAAATTGGGACATCATCACCACCATTACCGGTGGTTGCTAAAATTCCGGATGCAGGACCCCCTTGTACCGATAGGCCAGTGTACATCCCGTACACGTTGTTAAACGCTAAAAGCGTGCTTCCTGGAATAAGATTACTAAAACTCCCTCTACCAGCGGGAGGATGTTCCTAGCCCAATTGCGCCAACTCCCGTTGCCAGGTAAGCTCCCAAACTCGCTCTTCGTGCGGAAGAACGGTCATTTTTTCTTGCAACCCTCATTCGAAACCTTCGTTTCTTGAAAAATCTGCTTCCATCCTTGGTCTGAAATGCCAACAACTCCCACGATGAGAGAGCACATCCATGCATTACTGAAAATGCAAAAGCAATCCGCATCGGTTCCCGTTGCCGACATTTTTTCTTACAATTAAATTTTCTTCAGGTCAGACTACCTCGGCCCCGACCTCTTCATCGCTTACAGGTTGCATCGATGCAGCAAGAACCAGGTTCGATTACCCATTGGCTTAGCAAGCTCCAGGCTGGCCAAGCCCAGGCCGCAGAACCGATCTGGAAACGCTACCAAGCGAAACTGGTCTCGATCGCCAGGCAACAGCTCGACGAGAACCCCGATTGTTCCGTCGATGGGGAGGATCTTGTCCAGAGCTCCTTTGGAAACGTTTGCTTGGCGGTCCAAAATGGCAAGTATCCAGACATCGACAACCGCGAGGATCTCTGGGGGCTGCTCTACATTGCGACCGTCAACCGAGTACGAGAGCATTACCGTGAACGAAGGGCGCTTAAGCGTTTTCACATTTCTTCCAGTCAGGCCATCGATCCATCAATCCTCGCAGACCTCCAAACTCCCTTTGCAGAAGCGCAAGCGGCCGACCTGATCGAGTACCTGCTGAGTCGATTGGACTTGGAGGACCCAAGCCACTTGCTACGTCAAATTGCCTTGCTCTATCTAGACGATCATTCCGCCAGTTCGATCGCTAAGCTACTCCACAAAAGGAAGACGAATATCTTAATCAGCTTGCGATTGATCCGAAGTATCTGGCAAGAGCACGAAGACGCATGATTACCCCGCGACCTAGTAAAGGCCCGCTGAATGAATCCGACGACGGTATCGAGTCGCACCTGTGGCGTGGTGTGCTGGCGATCGCTAACACGTACGAGGAAGCTTGGTACCAAGACCGATCAATCGATCCCGTAGCGTTTGCGAAAAGTCACCCAGATATCCCCCAGGATATCCTCAGCCAGGAACTTATCCGGCTTCGCGATGAACTGGCTACTTACCATCTTGATTCCGTCCCCTCGTCACAGACCGCTCATCGTTTTTCAATCATCAAAACACTGCGATCCGGTGGGATGGGGGTGGTTTACCTCGCGTATGACCACGATTGCAATCGCCAAGTTGCGATCAAGAAAATTCGTCCGGAACTCCGAAACGACCCGCTTGTGATAGGTCGCTTCCATGCCGAAGCAGATCTGACCGCAGGGCTGGAACATCCTGGCATTATCCCTATCTACGCCAGAGGGGTAGATGCTCAGGGGGAAGACTTCTATGCCATGCGTTTGATCCGACAAAGTGGTGCGAGCACCTTGTCGATGGCCATCCATGAATTCCATGATGGCTTGAGCCGGGCGACAAGACCCGACCACGAACATCGAACGGATCGCATAGACAAGTTTCGACAACTGATACGAAACCTTGTCAATGTTGCCGATACGATCGCTTATACTCACTCCTATGGCATCGTTCATCGTGATCTTAAACCTGCAAACATACTCCTCGGTCCCTACGGCGAAACACTCATCGCCGATTGGGGACTGGCTAAGCGAATCGATGTTTCGCTCATACATGACTTGTCCGATCTATCGGGAAACTCGAACTCTCCTTTGAATCAAAACCCAAATGAAACCACATCGTCGACTACCGGCGTTGGGACGCCTGGGTACGCCGCCCCCGAAATTTCATCAGCCATTGGGAGTCCCTCTTTACGACTAGCCGACATCTATTCGCTCGGAGCAACCCTTCATTGCATTCTTCACGGTTCATCACCCATTGAACATTCGCAAGACTCGTTGGGCAATCGCAAAAACACTGCAAAATTGGCGGAGTTTTGTCCAACGGTACGTTACCTAGAAGCGATCGCACACAAAGCGATGGCCAACGATTTAACGCAGCGGTATGCATCGGCACAAGAACTGCGTATGGATCTGCAGAGCTGGATTGCAGGGGAGCCGATCAGTGCGCAACGTGAGGGGTATTGGGAACAAGCGATCCTTTGGCCTTCTAGGCATCGGGCATCGGCGACGGGAATGGCAAGCGCACTTGCTATCACTTTTTTGGCAGGTGCCTGTTTCCTGTGGTATCAATCCGCTCAAAAGAGCCTGCTAAACAGACAGGCAAAACAGCTTCAATTGGCTCTCGATGATTCAGCCCGCTTGCTGAACGAAACCCGCGATGCAAAGACACTGGCCGAACAGGCCAATCAGGACGCTCAGAAGGCTCGAAGGCTTGCTGAAGAGAGAAAGGAAGTCGCCCAAAAACGAGAAGGACTTGCGTTCGAAGGGCTTTTGCGGTTCCAAGACATCCTGCTTGCCAATCAAGCGGCGTTTCAATCCGAGAAACTCTATGGAGTACAAGAGCAACTCGTTACGCAGACTAAGGAAACGTTTGCAGGGATTCTCAATAATCTCTCAGGAAATTCCTCGCCTCAACCCCAGACCCTCCAGTATCTGCAGGTTTTGACCCATCGCCTCGCAGCCATGGAAAGACTCGCCGGACGACCCGACCAAGCCCTCGTGGCCATCGATCAAGCCTGTGCATGGATGCAACGATGCTTGGGTATCCCGGAACTTCCAGATGCCATCGAAGCGGATCTACAAATGCGCATCGGGGCACTTCGTAGCCTGCAAGGTAACATCGCGATGCTAAGCAACAACGTCGCACAGGCCATACCGGCCGTCGAAGAGTCGATCACCCGAATCTCTGGGTTAGTAAAATCCGATAGACTCGGTATGGAAGTTAAAAAAGAAGCCGTTGTAACCCTTGTGCAATCCTACACCGCGCTTTCCTCGATCAAGCAGACCCAAGGCAAGATTGACAATGCCAAAGCGGATCAATTGCGAGCACTGGAATTGCTCGACAGCCAGGATCCAAACACTTTTACAGCGGCCATGGCAAGTGCACAAGCTCATTATGGGATGGCGATCCTCCACGTCCAAAGTCAGGAGCCCGAACAAGCCATCGAACAGTTTGAACGAACCTCGGATGCACTCGTGCTTGCGGAGAAACTCAGCCAAGTCGCTCTCCCATTGGAATTCCTCGCCTATCGATCGCAGTTTGCTTACAATCGAAGCAATCTACTCGTATCCCAGAATCAACCCTTGCGTGCCATCGAGATCCTCAAGCAGCAATTGCAGATGGACACTCAGGCCGTCAGCGACTTCCAGTCGAATCAGATCATCCTGGAAGCCTATGAGCGTACCGCAAACTTCTTGCAAGGGCTCTACGTGCAAACAGGCCGACAGTCCGAAGCCGTCGATGTATGTCGCACCAGGATCGAAACCGCAGAAAAGCTCGTCTTTGATCACCCGCAAAGCGAACCTGTTATCCATTGTGCAGTCCAAGCAAACCACTTTGCTGGTCATTTGGACCAGCAGATGAATCATAGCGACGTGGCCCTGGATCGATACCGTAAAGCGCTCTTGATATATCAACAAGCTGCTGAGGCGATGATTACGAGCCCTAGGCTAGTCTACCAAAAGGTGGAGTTGGAAATGCATCTGCTGCAGTTGCATTACTTACTCGGGTCTGAGGACCAGGCCGAGTCCATTTTTGAGCGGGCATTGGAGGCAAGCCAACGGCTCAAAGCAGTGACACAACCCGAGAGTCAAGAACTCACTTCGGCGATCCAGCAGTTGCAGCGAGGCATCGATGCGATGCGAACTGCAAACGACCTAGAACTGGCAAATACGTCAGAGGCGAAACTGAAATCGGTTGGCCTGTGGCTAGCTCGCTGATCTGAGCTTTTCGGGGATTTTCGATTCGCCCGACGCGCAAGCGGCGGCGTGTTCCAACATGGTAGAGCCATTGTCCCCAATGGCTCTGCCCGATGCGCTAGCGTCGGGTTCTTTTGGTTTTTGGCTGTTGGACTTGCTGGTGGCGGTGGCTTCGGGCGCTGATCGATTGGGGACAATCGATCTACCATTTAGGGACCTCTACAACTCCCAAGGAGCACCAAGTTGGGCTGTCTTGATCTTGTTCGGCATTTGCAAACCGTACCGGATTGCCTTGCTTCAATGGATTCGGGACGCGAACCGCAAGGGTATAACGTCCTGAGGGTATCCCTTGGAGATCGAAGGTCTCTTGCCATCGCTTTGGTTGTTGAGCTGGGAGTAACCCGATTAGCCGCCCGTTACCCTGGAATGTTTTAGACGGCAATTTCGTTTCTGCTTTAATGAGAGCGTACTCGGTGATCCAGGGATAATAGAAGGGGGCGATGCCACGGTTCTCGACTTCAACGCTCGCCTTGAGCAAACCTGAGCTCGACGCTGAATCCGTGGGCACTACAAGCTCGATCGTTGCAGAGCGGATATAGAACTCATATCCCATTTTACGAACCTGTTCGATGGCTCGCTGAATCCGATTCGGTGATTGCTGTTTCGCAAACATACCGCTGTCGAGCAACCAGCTAGCATGGGTGGCCTGGACGCAGTCTTGGAAATCTTGGACCTGAGGGTTCGAGGGGTTCTCGTCAAATACGATTCCCCATGCTTCGGGGCGAATCTCTCCTCCGATAGGTTGGCTTTTCCATTTCACTTCGGCTTGCTCCCCTGCTTGTTTCAACGCGGTCATGAAGAACCAGTCCTCGTCTTGTTTTCCGGTGTGGAGGGTTGCCCAAGCGAAGGAGTCGTCATGGTATCCGAATTTTCGATCCGTGTTGGCTGATTTTCGCTCATCGTGCGGTCCAGCCGGGTACCGCAGAAGGACGGGTGTGATTCGGAACGCCGATTCATAGGCGTCCATGACCTCCTGCTGCACGGTCTTGCTAGCAAAGAGATCATCGCGGGGGTACGTATGCCATTCACCCCAGGTACCGAGTAGTCCGGCGGTGATGAAGCCAAGGCGAGGGTCGTTATCGTACCGCTTTCCAAACGCCGCGATGAATTCCCTTAAGGATCGGCGTAGGTGCACATCTTCGTAATGGGGTGTTTCGACTTCGGCGGGTGGAAAGGGCTGCGTGTTGGTATTCAAGTAACGATGCACCTTGAGCCCTGCGTCGATGAGGAATGGCGGAATCACCCCTGACTTTTTCGGGTACTCCAAGTAGATGCGGATGACAGCTTGATGTCCACGGCTAGCGGTATCATTGAGGAGTCGCTCTAAAGGATCCCAGTCGTAGACGTCAAAGTCTTTGACGAGATCCGAGTAAGCGATGTAGTTGAATTCCAAAGAATGCGGGAACCGGCTTCGAACGTCCCCTTGGTAGGGAACCAGCCCTTTCAATGGATTATCTACAGGTGCGGGTTGGTAAGTAAGTTTGTTGCTTGTTTGGGCGACGGCAATGGGTGCACAGAGGGCATGTATCAGACCGGCAAGGAGCAGTGCTAAATGAGGACGGTTTGGCATTTAAGGTTTGGCTTACGTGACGGATTGATAAGGGACCGTTCCTTGGGAATCACTTGGTAAAAGCTTCCCAAACAGGCGAAAACTCGCCTATGGGATGAACCAGTTGATTGACCGAGCGATCGAGCATGATGAGCGATGGGCCATCCTCAGGGTATTTTTGGACCAATTCTCCGAATAGTTTTGCCGCTTGCCGGAATTGTTGACCTGATTCAAAAAGCGCAAGTCCTTCTGCATACCGCGAAATCAAATCGTCGTTTGCTTCTTGTTGGCTCATCAATTGGTAGAGGCTTACGTGGCCATCGAGTCCGACGACCTTGGCTTGGCAAAGGCGTCTTTTGGGGGTGTCTGGTGGCACGAATGCTGCAGTTGTTTCGGCCATGAGGGTGGAGACCTGCCACTGCTTGGTCAGACCTTGGATCCGACTCCCTAGGTTGACGGTTCGGCCCATCGGTCCGTATTTGAATTTTTGCCTTGAGCCGGTGTTTCCGACCCGAGCCATGCCGGTATTGAGCCCGATTCCGAAATCGATTTTGAATCGGATTTTTCCCTTGTAGCGTTCATTGAGCATCCTTTTAATCTCCATCATCTTGATCGCAGCACGGATCGCGCTGTATCCGTGTGAGGGGTCTTCGTCGGGCGCACCCCACATGGCGAAGAGTTCATCCCCGACATAGTCAACGAGGACTCCATCGGCGTCGAGAACGACCTGGGAAAGTTCGCTCAGGGTATCGCTAAGCCATTGCATCGCTGCATTGGCTTCCATCGTATCGGTCGCTTTACTAAAGCCGCGTATGTCACAGAAAAGAACACTTACCTCGGTATCTTTACCATCGAGAAATGCATCTCCTTTGTCCAGCAGACTCGAGATGACTTTTTGGGAGAAGAATTGCTGGTAAGTATGAAGCTCTTGTTCTTTTTTGACGTTCCCCAAACGGTTGGCAGTCGCGACGCTAAGGATCGCGATAAACTCTTGTTCATCCTTGGTGATCGAGGCGGATCGACCGGACCCCATTTTGCATCGACGATCGGCGTAGAGAACTCCGAGCAATCCACCTTTGTCATCCGTGGGATCTAACAGGGGGCTTGCAATTGCGGACTGCATCTCCATCAAGCTTTCGGATGGACCATCATCTGCTTCGTCGGGAAAAGTGGATAATTTTCCCGAAGCTAAAACCCGTTCGAGTAGGCTGCGAGACGGAAGTTCTGGTTCGATCGATCGAGATCTTAGGAATTGATTTTCTTCATCGTAAATCCATTTCCCGTCCTTGCGTGTGATAATCTCCACGCGATCCATATCCATCACGTTGATGACCGCCTGAGCGATGCCTTGGAGGTACTTCGGGGAGTAGATTGGCTCCTGAAGTGCCGGGATCACATGCTTCATGGCCTGTATAAACAGGCGACCATTTTCACCAGACTCAGATTCTTGGGAGAAAACCGAATGGGTTCCTCCTGTGGTGCTCTGTGATAAGAAACTCGAACCGCTGGAAAAAGAGAGCGACGTTCCTGTTCCACCGAGAATGGACTTGAGTTGGTCGTCGAATTCCGGATGAGCGCTTGTGTTCTCCGCTTCGATTTCCGAAATCTCGACCCGTGCGACTTCGACGGAAAGTCCTTCGGGCAGTCGAATTTGGCTGGGCAAGGCATGTTCAATCGATTCACCCGGAAGAATCTGGGTTTTCAATTCTCCTTTTTGGATCCAGAGCTCCCTATTTGTGGAATGAATGTTAGCTACCCGAATGTTATTGCCATCGAGTGGTTCTAATCCACATACTTTCCGAGGAAGTTTGTTAGCGCCGCCGGTGTCTGCTATTACCCAACGGGCTATATCCCCGGACTGTGTAAAAAAAGGAATGACCTCTCCGACATCGTATTTGTCTCGACGGCCCAATTCCACGTACTGGTCGACTAGGATATTCCCTACATTCACCCCATCCTTGATTAGATCGATTCGTATTGGCATCTTTCGTTAGCTTCTTGATGGGGAGTGGACCGATCTACATCAGGCCGTCTGCGGCCTCGCAGTATTGCAACCTGCAGGATGGATCTTACTATAATCGTATCGAAACGTCTGAAAATCGCTTCGGACTGTACAACTTTTCGAGAATCTTATCGCCCTTTATCGAATGGACGTCCCAAGGAAGCGAAATCCATGAATGTCCATCGATGAACAAGGATTCGAACCTTGGCAATGTCAATAAATCAACCTTTGTTTTGGGGATGGATTGCGGTTGTGCTCGTTGGGGCGACTTTACCGTCGCAGGCGTATCAAACCCCGCCGGGGCCAGTGGAATCCGCCGATCCTTGGGGCGTGGTGCCCCTGACCCAAGCATCGAATCGAGCGCTCGGTGCACCTTCCTGCTCGGCTTCGGCTTGCCATGGCGGGCCTGCGGCGGGAGTTTCCTCGGTCCATGCTTTGAGAGGTTCCGAATACCCGCTTTGGATCGAGAGCGATCCTCATGCTCGATCCTGGAGGACCCTCAACTCCGATCGCTCCGTCGAGATCCTCGAGCGTTTGCAAATTCTCATCGATGGCAAAATCGCGAATCCCTCAGCCTATCAAAACTGTTTAGCTTGCCACAACACATCGACCGCATTGACCAGCGATGGAATCCTGCCGGCAATTCCTGAGGGCGTCGGATGCGAAGCCTGTCACGGTCCGGCCGAGGCGTGGAGGGATTCGCATTACCAAGGTCCCGGGAGTGTGCAAGCGGCAATCGAACAACTTGGAATGGTCAATACGGCATCGGAACGGGTTCGGGCGAAAGCCTGCTCGCTGTGCCATGTCGGCGGTCCTGACCGCGATATGAACCATGACATCATCGCTGCAGGACATCCGGCGCTATACTTTGATTACGCAACGTACCTTAAGGCCTATCCAAAACATTGGCGCGAGGAACCGCATAACCCGTCGGCTCTCTCTCTGGAGCGTTGGTTGATTGGCCAGGTCACCAAGGCCGATTCTGAGCTGGAACTCATTGAAACGCGCATCGCATCGGCTCACCCTCACTCGACTTGGCCAGAGTTTTCCAATCAGCAATGCACTTCGTGCCACCAGCCGCTCGAGAAACCAACGCGGAATCCATTCATTCCAGCAGCGCGGGCAACTCCCGGAACACCCCTGCCACTCGGGAAAGCGTCGATCCGAATGTGGAACCTCGAAGGCCTCTTATCGATCGATCGAGTTCAGGGCTCTGATTCGGTCGGCACCAACGAGTTGCTCGATTCGCTCCAACGTTCCCTCTCCGGAGGCTACACTACGACGGAGGATCTCGAAGGGCTCCGTGAGAAGATCGAGGCCAAGCGATTGCAATTGCAAGGAGTGTATCCCCGAACAAGCAACGCTAGATCGGGTTCCATGGTGCCGATCTGGACCCAGGAGCAACATCGTGCATGGACACGAGAAAAATGGAATTTGGCTATGGACTCGGGCAATTGGGAACAAGCCGCTTTGGCTTACCTTTCCACCCTTGCGAGTTCTCCGCCCGAGGAGGCCATAGCTCCTATGCAACGTTTACGAAATCGGTTTGTTTTTCCCGAATCGACGCAGTCTCCGATTTTCCCGACGGGCAAATCAGGCGAGGTGAATTCCGACGGATTACAATCGGACTCGTGGGTAGCGGACCTGGCTCTTTTACTCAAGGTCTTAGGCCCCTGAGCGGTCCCGAATCTCTAACACCCTTTTTACGTGCGAAGATCATGATTCAAACTTGCTGCCTCAGGCTTTGCTGTCCATCGATGATCTTTGCGTTTCGCGCGATTTGTGTCGTAGCTGTTGCACTTTCGATGCTTGCAGCACCAGCAGTTGGTTTGGAGGATCCCCCCTCGTTCAAGGACAAGAACAGTTTTGGGGAAGGCTCTGTTCAAGCCTATGACAAAACTTGCGTCACATGCCATAGCAACCTGAATCCCCAAGAGCAGCATCGGTGGATCGGTCTACACCAAGCAAGTACGTTTTTCGGGCTCGTTCCGCACTCAGAAACGAACGTTTCGGCTCAACCCGATATCCATGCAATCGCGTTGAACAAGGTGTACCAAAACGGGGATAGGAACGGACCGCTAACCAAGGCTTTTGAATCGATCCT
The DNA here is from genome assembly GCA_021298315.1 of Planctomycetaceae bacterium. Classification (GTDB taxonomy): domain Bacteria; phylum Planctomycetota; class Planctomycetia; order Pirellulales; family Pirellulaceae; genus JBKCUI01. The sequence goes on along the minus strand of JAJTFC010000020.1, from coordinate 88,161 downwards.
CGATAATCTCAACATCGATAAGGATTCCGAAGGTTTTCGGGCCCAGTGTTTAACCTGCCATGCAGGCTTGCGGTCCGATCAAAGCAGCATGACAACTCCAGGTCGAACTTACGCCCAGTTCCGATCGGAGGGAGAGCCCATCGCTCGGGTTGGCTCCGCAGCGATCCGAACGAAAAACTCGACAAAGGGTTCTACGATCTTGAAAACAGTGCCCTTGCGGCACGGGTTTGCTTGAGTTGCCACTTTGGAAACCCAGAGGAGTCCAAATGGGTCACTCATGAAATGTACGCTGCTGGCCACCCGCCCTTGCCACCGTTGGATCTTGGTAAATTCCTCGACGGGACCTCCAACAAGCACTGGATGACGCTCAACGAAAAATGGAACAAACTTGCCCCACCGAAAAGCGATATCGATCAGCAGCTTGAAAAAGATCGCATGAACTACCTTAGGATTCACCTTTCGGCCAATAAGTCGGATCACTCGGATCACTCGGATCACTCGGACTTGGAACAGACGATTCAAACCCATTTCCGGAAAACCCAGCAAAGCCGAATCGGCCAGTGGACCGCGAACCTGAACTACCACGATCTGTTGGACCAACAAGCTCGTGCCGCAGTGAATTGGGGAGACTATGCTCTGTACGATTGCGCTGGTTGCCATCAAACCCTCTACAAGAAGATACAAGGAAGCGTCGGATCTCCAAGGAGAGTGCCGGGGCGACCTCAAGGGCCGCTTTGGGCCAAGCCGATGCTAAGCTCACAGGGAGAATCGCAATTCAAGCAACTCGAGACTCTACAAGATTTGATCGATGAGGCGCTCAATGCCAAGCCGTTCGGAGATAGGGGTAAGATCCAAGCTGCGATCGAGGGATTTGCATCCGAGAGATCCAAAGCAGATTCCCAATTGATCGCTTTGGCATCAGAGCCTCTCGATCCTATCGCCGCCGACCAGTGGCTCCGGGGGTTCCTTCAGCAACGCCAGGGCATGCTAGGGAACCGATCGGTTGCGACCCAAACCTATTGGACTCTGGAAATGTACTTTGACGATCTTGCGAATGTTTCCAAAGCGAACCCCAGACTCGAGGTTAAGAATCAGAAATTCCAGGCAAGGTTCCAGGAACTCAAATCCCAGGCGCCCGATTTCTTCCAGACCGGATCGTATGGGGATTCGGCAGGGCTCTCTGCGTTGAAGCCAGAAACCACGAAGTTTTACGAAATGCTCGGGGGATTCATCGATGAGTTTTTAGAGGTGGATTCAAAAGCCTCACGGTAATGTTTTGAAGGAATGTTTTGCAGGGCTATTTCGTCAGCAAGAGTTTCCCTTGCTTGGTGCACCTGAGGCGATAGAGCTGCCCGGCGTGTTCGATCCAGACCTCGTCGCCGCATCGGCACAGATCCCGGAACGGAACGATCTTTGGGAGTCGTGGCCCTGAGGATTTCTCGATCGAGTCGTCCTGGGTTGGTTTAGGTTCAGGTTGAGCGTCTTGTGGGCCAGCGTCTTTTTCCATGGTTTTTCGTTTCTCCGTCCCACGCATCGGTGACGCTTCGAGGCTAACGACTTTTCACAAGAAATTATGCGAAAAGGTACTTGGGGTGGATTGTACTGAGACTGAGTCTCAGTAACAATAGGTGGCAGGAGCAAGCCATCGGGACTCGTTCGATACGAACAGGGGCCCTAGCCAGCCAAATGGACGATTCGATACCCATCGTTTTTAGCTGTTAGGAGTTTTCTCCATGTCCAAGTTTCAGTTTGTTGCTTTACCAAGAACACTTCGCAACGCGAAGTCGGACAGAGGCCGCCCAAGCGGTTTTACCCTTGTGGAACTCTTGGTCGTCATCGCCATCATCGGCATCCTAGTCGGGCTTTTGCTCCCGGCCGTCCAAGCTGCCCGGGAGGCGGCACGCCGCATGCAGTGTGCTAACAATCTCAAGCAGATAGGTTTGGCACTGCACAACTACGAGGGGGCCCACAAGAGGTTTGCTCCAGGTTTTATTTCGCGGGTCACGGGGACTTGGTCTGGGGTTGGAAATGATCCGGTCCCTGAAGCGGGGCCAGGTTGGAGTCTCTTTGCGATGATCTTGCCGAACATGGAGTTGGCAAGCCTCCATCAATCGATCCAGTTTGGGGCCCCTATCACCGCTGCGGTGAATCAAGTTGCCCGCAGCACCCGAGTTTCCTCCTACCAATGTCCCTCGGACGCTTGGAATGAGCCGGTTACGGTGTGGCCGACGTCGATCGGTATCCGGGATCTTGCGCATTGCAGTTACATCGGCTCGCTAGGGGGGGGAGATCCGGCAAACGTACCGCGCTATTCGGCGCTCTACGAGGAGTCCCCTTTCAATGGGATGTTTCATCGCAATCAAGCGATCCGACATGCGGACATCACCGATGGGACATCCAACACCATCGGGATCGGCGAAAGGGCCAGCATGTTTGCCCCCAACGGTTGGGCCGGAGTGATTCCGACAGCCCAAACGGTTTTTTCACCGGCAATCGCCCAGATGCGGCAGCAGACCGTAGGGCAAACCGCCCGCCCTGCGATCACGATGGCCACGGTTCACGTGCGGACTGGTGGGCCCAACGCTCCAACGGGTAGTCCAGGGGGATTTTGGAGTCCGCACACCGGTGGTTGCTTGTTTCTGCTGATGGATGGATCGACGCATACGATCTCCAGCACAGTGGATATGCAGGTCTATCGGGCGATGGCTGGCCGCAACGATGGCATCATCGTTACGTTGCCTTGATCGGCTGAGAAATTTCTAAGCATTGCAGGGACCTTTCGAGCGTCACCACGTCGTGGAGCGGTCGGCCAACGATCGCTCCAAGAGTGCGAGGGCTTCGAACTCGCGGTCCCCAGCGGTCTTTTGGATCACGACCTTGTGCCTTTCAAATTCTGCGCTGAGAAAGGCATGTTCGAGCATGTCGCGTCTGCTCCAAAGGATCGACAGTTCGAGCAAGCTGTTGGCTGCACGATTCCAGCCCCAGAATGGGCGGATGTCGATGCACTCTGCGGCACGGCAATCTGCGACGGCTCGATCTTTGGATAGATCCCACCGGTGAATTTGCAGAGGAATGGCGCGGCATGCGTTTCGAAGAACCCAGCCCACCGAGGTTTGGTAATCGGCTCGAGGAGTTCCCTCTTGGGTATTGCAGATACCCAAGACGGCCTGGACCATGAGCAATGCGTCATCGACGATATGGAAGACAGCCCGATGGGTTCGATGGAGATTCGAGAAGGTCGTCGATGTTTTGAAGGGTTGAAGAACCCAGGTTTCCAAGCGACGATCGACATGCGGTCCGATGGGCGATACGTGCAACCGCTCGTCGGCCGATTCGGTCGTGAGGATGCCTTCGAGGATCATTTGTCGGTCCCTCTGATCCGTGGATTGGTCTTAATTTCCTCGGAAAAGCCGTTCGCCGAGGAAGCGATCGAGTTCAGGGATTTGGAAGATTTTCTCGGCGGTTGCATCGACATCGTATTCGATTCGGCGATATTCCAAAAAGGGTGGGTCGAAGATCGCATAGCAACTTCTCCAGTCTTCGTCGCGTGGTTGCCCAACGCTTCCAACGTTGATCATCGCTTTGGGCTCGGTAAGCCGGTATCTGTAGTTGAAGGAGTCGGGGGAGAGGAACTGGTAATCGGGGGTGAATATGCCAGGGGTGTGGGTATGTCCTTGGAAGCAAAAGTTTTGGATCATGCCGAAGAGTTTCTCCATCTTGCGGCGGTTGAACACATCGTCGGGAAAGACATATTCGTTGATCGGATCGCGGATCGAGCCGTGGACAAATAGAAGTCCTTCTTCGCTATGAATCCGTGGTAATTTCAGTAGGAAAAGGATTCGGCGTCGGGCATCGTCGGGATTCTCGCTTTGCTCGATTTGTTGACGGGTCCAAAAAATGGCGCGTTCGGCCGATGCGCTGAACCCTTCTGGATCGTTGACCGCTCCATAATCGTGGTTCCCTATGACGCATACGGACATCTGCATGACGAGGTCCAAACACTCTCTTGGGTTGGGACCGTACCCGATGACATCGCCTAAGCAGATGATTCGGTCGACTTTTTGAGATTCAATGTCCTTGAGCACCGCCTCGAGGGCTTCGAGATTGCCATGGATATCGCTGAGGATTGCGGTTCTCAAGATGGATGCTTTCCGTGTTTCGTCCGAGGACTGGGCTTATTTTCCTGACCGCAAGCGGTCCCCCAGTTGGTTATCCAGCTCGGGAATTTTGTAGATTTTAGCGATCGTCGTATCGATATCGTATTGGACTCTGCGAAAGAAAACCTTTTTGGCTTCCTGGTCGACGATGGTGTAGCAAGCTCTTGGGTCTTCATCGCGAGGTTGGCCGACGCTGCCGATATTGATCATCAGTTTTTCGCGTCCGAGGGTAAAGTTGTGGTCGCATTCCTCGGCGTAGATGAAACCCGGATCGGGGGTAAAGACCCCTGCGATGTGCGTATGGCCTTGGAAGCAGAACAAGGGGACCTTTGAGAAAAGGCGGTCCATTTTGTTTTTGTCATAGGCTGTTTCGGGGAAGACGTATTCGTTGGTCGCATCGCAGGGCGATCCATGGACAAAAAGTGTCTTGTCCATCTGATGCGACCTGGGCAGATCATTGATGAAGTCCCAACGCTTATTGACCGCCTTGGAGTTCCCTTTGCCCAATTCCTCGCGGGTCCAGAGGATTGCGCGCATGGCGATGGGGTTAAAGCCGTTGGGGTCGAACACGGTGGCTTGATCGTGATTCCCCAAGATCGTCAGTTTGGCTTTCTTCATCACGAGCTCTAAGCATTCGATTGGGTTGGGGCCATAGCCCACGACATCGCCCAAACAGATGATCTCATCGATCGACTGCGAGGTGATGTCGGCAAGAACTGCGTTTAGAGCTTCAAGATTGCCATGGATGTCGCTGATCAACGCCTGTCTCATCGGACCTCCAGGACCAGCTTGCCCATCGATGAATTACCCATAAACGAATGGCCGGCCTTCCCGCCGGAGCATTCCGAAGGGTGGCAAGACGAATTGATTGGTCGGATCGAATAGGAGGATTGCATAGAGGCATTCGGGGATGTCTTCGGTCGATCGAACTATTTCCGCAGGAAGTGTATCCGGCTGAGCGGATTTTGGGCAGGGTCTAACCGAGGTAGCTTGGGTTATCGATCCGGTTTATCGGGAGTGCGGTTTTCTTTTCGATAGTCCCAAGGGGCGACTGGGTTTTCGGCTTTCCAAAGCCCGCGTTTCTCTTTTTTCGCCTCAATCTCAAGGTCTGCCAAGGCCTTGGACTGGTTGTAGCGTTTGAAATGCCAAGCGTTTCCGGTGCGGATCATTTCGGCGTTGACGTGTGTTTCGCCTCGGTAGACTTGAGCCAATGGCCTATCGAAATTGTCTTTCTTTTTCCAAGTGACCCGGACATCGGAGTCAAAAAGCAGCTTTTTCAAAGCGTCACTGGACTCCTTGCCGTGCTCTTGTTTGGCCTCCGGTGCATCGGTCCCCTCGAGCTGAACCTCAATCTCTTTACCGTCGGCCGAGCGGACTTTGATCGAATCGCCATCGATCACTTTGGTGACCTTAGCGGTGATCTCCTCGTCCTTTTCCTTGACATCCTGCTTTGTTGCGGTTTCTTTGGATGGATCAGCCGTCTGCCCCAAGAGCGTATTTGCCCAAAGGAGCGATGCGGTAAGCCAGCAGCCAATGACCAAGCGCTTCATGACGGAATCTCGATGTTAGTAGAAAAAGGGATGATGCCCGAAGGCTTCCAAGCCTGTAAACAAGCGTCCTATACTATATCATTCTACCGGACCCCGATCGCTGGTTCCTCAATTTTCCTTCGAAATGCTAACCCGCTGAGCCATGCCAGAGTCCCCCTCGCCGGAATCTTCAAGCCCCACGCCCCCTTGCGAGCCACCTGTGCCTGCGCTGGGTGCTGGGAAATTGATGGTCCGTCGCAATAGCGAGGGCTTTGCTTACAGGCCCAATCCCTGGAGGGGAGCAAAAGCCTGGATTATCAGCTCGGCAACCCATGCGATCTTGTTGGTCACACTGTCTTTGCTATGGCAGCCAACCCGACATGGGACGACTGACCTGATCGACCGCCCGGTCGGGATCGCCGTTTTCCACGAAGCCAAAACCGGTGATCTGTACTCCTTGACCGATAGCAACTCGGGAAGCCAACCGGCGAGCGCGGCGATGCAAGCGGCTCGAGCCGAGACGGCCGCTCCTTTGGACCTGAGCGAACTGACGAAGGATCTGATCGGATATTCGGCCGACGCCGGTGCGACCTCCAACGCGGTGGGTAAACTAGGCCAAGGTATTTCGGGAACGGGCATTCAGGGGTCGGCAAACCAGGGAAACAGCGGTCAAGGCCAAGGGGGCTCGAGTTCGGCCACCTTTATGGGGCTTCGGGGTTCCGGATCCAATTTCGTCTACGTTCTTGATCGCTCAGCATCGATGGAAGAATTCGATGGGGCGCCGATGCGGTTTGCTCGAAGTGAGTTGCTCAAAAGCATCGCTTCGTTGGCCGAAAAGAACCAATTTCAAATCGTCTTCTACAATGAATCTCCGGGATCTCTGAGCAACGGGGCGTCCGGGGGCAGACTCCTTGCAGCCAACGACATCAACAAAGAAAAAGCTTCGCGTTTCGTCAAAGCCATCAAACCTTCAGGTGGTACCGAGCACATCCCCGGACTCAAAATGGGTCTATCCTTTGCTCCGGACGTGCTGTTCTTTCTTACCGATGCGGCCGAGCCTTCGCTCACCGAATCGCAACTGGTCGAAATTCAAAACCGCGCCGATCGTTCCTCGACGACCATCCATACCATCCAATTCAATCGAGGGCCCGCCCCCAACGATGGAACTTGGATCCGCGAACTTGCAGAACGCAACCGCGGTACCTACCGCTACATCGATATTTCAGGACTCGAATAGAAAGCTCGTAGAGAATGTCCAAGATCGTCGAATTGCATCACCCCCTGGCAAAACACCATTTGGCCATCCTCAGAGACCGATCGACCCCACCGGTGCTTTTCCGCAACCAAATCCGATTGCTCTCGATGCTCCTGGCCGTCCGGGCCACCGAAGACTTGAGTTTAACAGGGTTCGAAATCGAAACTCCACTGACTCGGATGCGGGTCTCGAGAATCGCTCAGCGCATCGCGATTATCCCAATCCTTCGAGCCGGACTCGGACTCGTCGAACCGATCCTCGAACTGATCCCCAACGCCGAAGTCTGGCACTTGGGCATGTACCGTGACGAACAGACCGCCAAGCCGATCGAATACTATTGTAAACTTCCCAAGGACGATCCGGCCCAGGTGGGCTTTGTCCTCGACCCGATGCTCGCCACGGGTGGTTCGATCCGCGTGGCCGTCGCGGCCTTGAAACGCTGGGGCGTTACCGATGTGCGGGTCTTGAGCGTCATTGCCGCCCCTGAGGGGATCCGCGCTTTGCACGAAGAGCACCCCGATGTATCCATCTACGTCGGGGCGGTCGATCAGGAGCTCAACGAACAGAAATTTATCGTGCCGGGATTGGGCGATGCCGGCGATCGTATCTTTAATACCCGACAGTGAAAACTAAGAATCCAACGCAGCGACCGATACCCAAATATGAATTCCCCGAATGACCCAAGTAAACTCCGTTCCCATCGCTGGTTTGGACCGGATGATCTGCGCAGCTTCGGACACCGATCGCGATTCAAAGGGATGGGGCTCGACGATCAAGACTTCGAGAACAAGCCGATCGTCGGAGTGCTCAATACCTGGAGCGAGATGAATACCTGCCACTCGCATTTCCGCGAGCGGGTTCAAGAGGTCAAACGCGGGGTGCTCCAAGCCGGAGGATTTCCAGTGGAAATCCCTGTAATGAGCCTTGGCGAAATGCTCATGAAACCCACCACCATGCTCTATCGCAATCTGTTGGCGATGGAGACCGAAGAGGTCCTGCGGTGCCACCCCATCGATGCTGCGGTTTTGATGGGGGGGTGCGATAAGACAGTTCCTGCGATGCTCATGGGGGCTCTGAGCGCCGATATCCCGAGCGTTTTTCTCCCTGCCGGTCCGATGCTCAATGCCCATTGGCGCGATACCACTTTGGGCAGCGGCACCGACGCTTGGAAGTACTGGGCAGAGCGCTGCGCGGGGAACCTTTGCGACGGTGAATGGAAAGAAATCGAAAACTGCATCGCCCGCTCGGCGGGAACCTGCATGACCATGGGCACCGCGTCGACCATGGCCTGCATCGCCGAAGCCCTCGGGATGACCCTGCCGGGAGCTAGCTCCATCCCGGCCGTCGTGGCCGAACACTCCCGACTTGCCGTCGCTACCGGCCGACTCGCCGTCGAACTGGCCTGGACCGATCGGAAACCCTCGCGGTTGCTCTCGGCCGGCTCGTTTATCAATGCCATGATCACCCAACTGGCTATCGGCGGGTCGACCAACGCCATCGTCCATTTGATCGCCATGGCGGGCCGAGCAGGCCTCAAAGTTTCCTTGGATGATTTCGATGCCTGGTCCAGAAAAGTTCCTGTCCTTGCGAATATTCGCCCAAGCGGCAAGTACTTGATGGAGGATTTCCATAGGGCAGGTGGTTTGCGAGCTCTCTGGACCGGATTGCAGGGCCTGCTCGATACGTCGGCCAAACAGGTCGATGGTCGGACTCTGGCCGACTCGATCGCCCAATCGCAAAGGATCGACCCGGATGTGATCCGAACCACGAGCGATCCTATCGTGGAACAGGGAGGAACTTGCGTATTGCGAGGCAATCTGGCTCCCAATGGGTGTGTGATCAAAGCTTCAGCCTCGACCGCCCGGTTGCTGCAACACCGAGGTCCAGCGGTGGTTTTCGAAAACTATCCGGATCTCAAAAAACGAATCCACGATCCGGATTTACCCGTCACGGCCGATTCGGTCCTGGTCCTCAAAGATGCCGGTCCCTTAGGCGCCCCTGGGTTCCCCGAGTGGGGGATGCTTCCGATCCCGGAGAAACTGCTCAAAGCTGGGGTACGCGATATGGTCCGAATCTCCGACGCTCGGATGAGCGGAACGAGCTACGGAACCTGCGTCCTGCACGTCTCTCCGGAGTCGCGTCTAGGCGGTCCCTTAGCCTGGGTACAAACCGGCGATATCATCGAACTTGACGTTCCGGCCAGACGCATATCGCTTTTGGTCTCCGAGGAAATCCTCTCCCAACGCAAGGAGCACTGGAGACCGGCCCCTGAGCACGCCTCCCGAGGATATACCTGGCTCTACACCAAGCATGTGACGCAAGCGGACCGGGGCTGCGATTTCGATTTTCTCGAAGGTGGCGATTACGGAAAAGAACCGGACATCTTCTAGGGAGCAAATAGGTAGCAAAAAATCTCAAAGCAGGTTCGATTCTCCAGGAAATTAAGATTTTGTTATCCCGCCGGTTGACGAAGTGTTATCCTATGTAGTCGCGATACGACAATTTGACACATTTCAGGCTTCGAACGCGCCACGCTTTCATGGAATTTATGGAGTGATTTATGCCCAACACATCGAAGAAGAAATCGGATAGAAACAACCTCCGTCGACGTTTGGTGCTGGAGCGACTTGAGTCCCGGGCCTTGATGGCCGTCGATGGTTTTATCGAAATTCGGCACAACTGGTTGAATCCATCGGATGTCAACATGGACGGTTTTTCTTCTCCGATCGATGCACTGGCGGTCATCGATGAATTAAATCGATCGGACCGAGGCATCGGTTCAAGCATTTCGATGATGGCCGACACCAACAACGACGGCTTTGTCAGCCCGATCGACGCGTTGGTGGTCATCGATGCGCTTAACGAGGGATTTATGACTTATATGCCATCGTCATCGCCGCGTGGTGGATCAGGCGAAGGTACCCAAGGCGAGGTTATCGCTGTGGACGATGGGGAACTTGTCTATGTGGCATCCGATGCGGCCCAGAAACCGGAGATCGAGATCGATGTGCTGATGAATGATATCGGAGAAGGTCTCAGGATCGTCGAACTAGGGTTGCCTGGAACAGGAACGGTCGCTGTGCGAGCATCGTCGAGCAACCCAGACAAGATGGTGGTGGTGTATACCCCGAACGAATCGAGCGCCAACTACGACCGCTTCCTCTACATGATCGAATCGAGCGATGGGCGTCGCTCGTCGGCTTTTGCTTCGATCAAATATGAAGCCGCAGTGGATGAATCCGTCAGGTACGCTTTGCGTATGCCAGAGACTATCGAGGGTTCAGCAGGACAAGAACTTAGCTTCCGTGGAGCGGACTTTGCCCCATTGATTCAGTTCGATTACTCAGGCTTCGACGGGGCCAAGGCGGGTGTTTACCTGTCGTGGGAGTTTACAGAGGGTTTCTCGGTCGGTCAGCGATTTGTGGGAGAATTGTCCTCTCGGAGCACTACAGAGTCGGGAACTTTGTATCCTGGCGCCAACGGCGTTTGGATTTTTGGTGACGTTTCCGATGTGAACCTAATTCTTGCGAACCTCTTCTTCCGACCAGCCGATGGTTACTCATCGAAAACCGGCATTCGACTCAACGGTTATGGTTTCCTCTACAGTAGCATCGGAGTCAACTACGGTGCTGTGTTTGCCGAAACTCTCGTACGAGTCACCAAGCCGACCAATCCCGTCGATCCGGTTGCCGTCGACGACGTCTTCACCTCTGTAAGCCGCACTGATTCTGTCTCGTTGGATATTTTTGCGAATGACGATTTGAAGGCTTTCGCAACCGACCCAAGCGCGGTATCCGTTGAGATTACACCTTGGGCGCATTCCGATGCGACCGTCGAGTGGGACCCTGTGACACGCAAAATCGTCTACACGCCAGGCTTCTTAGGGGCCTACAACGTTAGGCAAGGAGATCAATTCGCTTACACTCTCCGCACTCCCGACGGGCAAGCAAGCCTAGCGACTGTCACGATCATCCATTCAGACGCGGTTTGATCGCCCCAGCTCCGTTCTCAAAGCTTCGAATCGAGCAGGTCTTGCAAAACCCGCTCGATTCGACTTTGCGCACCGGGTGCTACCCATAACCAGGACTCGTCAAACCCGTCCGCGAATGCCGCATCGGTCGGCACATACCCGGTCCAGCATTCTCCATAGCCGACCGGTAGTAGCGGCAATGCTCCGCTGGCTTCTTGGGCGATGTGCTGGTACCCCACAAAGCTTTCCCCAGGAAAAAGTACCAACCGAGCAATGCCCAAATCGATGCAAGGCATATCGATCGGCTGCTTTCGGACTTGGCCCCTGTTCCATGAGGCCAAACCCATGGCCGCTAGAATTCTCTTCTCGACCGACAACGATCCGTCATGGAGGGCTCGCTCCATGGGTTCCTTTTGCAATGGCTCGGCGTGCGAATAGGTAAGTTCCAACGGGAGGTTTCGAAAGCCCCACGTCTCGGGCACAGGATCCTTTTTGACCCCTTTGCGATTCGCAAGCATCGCTTCGTAGATCTTTCGAGTGAGTTCCTCGCGCGCTTCTGGCGAGCCATCATTGAACTTGCCCGCCGTGACATCCCCGCTGCATCCGGATGCGTAGATCGGATGGATTGAGCGGTCGAGCCTAGCGAGTCGTTTGCGAGCAAGACCGACGAAATCTGAGGTCACTTCCCCTTTGCCGTAATAGCTCATCGGATGGGTCGCATAAGCATGGTACTCGACCAAGCACTGATTCTGACTCCAAAATGAAATCGTGCGTAAAAGCGGATCGATTAGGCCTTCTGGAGCTTGTTGAAACCGTGGATCTCGACCGCTGCTACTTCCTCGGGAAAAGCTTACATTTCCCGAGGCATCGACGACTCGTCGATTCGATGCGACATCGATCACGACGGATTGGGCGTATCCGACATGCGACACCGGCTGGGCATCTTCGATTGCGGAAGACAAGGCCTTCTCGGCTCGTGTAAGGACATCTTCGTGAAAAGAACGGTCGAACAATTCGTTTTGCAACCCGACCTGATCGAGCAAGTCTTGGGCTTCGGAGTCGATCACCGGTGCATCGTGTTGGTGCAACGAACTGACGAGCACTCGCTCTGGCTGTGTACCTGCAACCTTGGCCAATCTCGATCGCCATTCGTCGTACGATTGATTTCGGATCTCGCACCAGTCGATCGCGACGACGACGATCGGGGGTTGCTGTCCCAAGAGGACAAACCCGTGCAATTCCAATCCATCGCTGATCGATTGCGACTTCGTGGGGAGTATGCCCATACAACGATGTCCAAGCGGGATCGTCGCGTCGATCTTAAAATGTCCGAGTTTGGGTTCAGACGCGCGTTGGTTCGAAGCTGGTTGTTCCGCGATGGCTTGGCCATTGCCCCCCAAGCAAAGCGACACCAACAACGCGGTGAGTTTCATTCGGATGTGCTCTACCATTGGTTATCGAAGCTCCTAACGGGATTTTTGCAAAGCGGGGGACTCTCCTCCGATATAGCGCCAGTTTTTGATGTATCCGATCAAATCCGCCATGGCTTGTTGGTCCAACTGGGCCTCGATGCCTTCGGGCATAAGCGACACTCCGCTGGATTTGATCGCCTCGATTTGGCTTTGGCTGAGCACTGTGCGGGCTGAATGTTGGTTTTTCAAGATCAGGTGTTCCGAAGATTCCTCGACGACGATTCCGTCGTGGATCGTTCCTTCTTTCAATTGGACTCTCACGCGATAGTAGTTGTTGTCGATCGCGCGATTTGGATCCAAGATTGCAACGAGCAATTGTGTCGGGGTTTGGGTGCGTGAGTCTGAAATGTCTGGGCCGATTCCTAAGCCCAATCCATCGATCCGGTGGCAGGCCGAGCAATGCTGGATGAAGTGTTGCTTACCTCGCTCCAGGTTGGCCTCAAGGCTCAGGCAATCCGTGTAGCGATCGATGACCTTCTGCCGGTCGGGTTGGACTCGGCCTGAGAGCCACTTAGCAACTCTCGGTTGCAGATCTCCGGTGACTTGCATCAGCGATTGGATTTGACTCGCATCTAGTCCTGTACTGGAGATCTGTTGGCGATCGATTGCATCGAGCCACTTCGCGAGCCGATCGGGTCTACTTCGGATCGCTTGGAACATCACCGCGCGCATCGCGGGAGTTTCGCCGTCAAAGTTTTCCAAGATCCAGTCGATACTCGATTTCTCGTCGAGTTCCGGTTCCTCGGTATGTTTAGTCCAGGCTGCAAGGTATGCTCGACGCCGGTCTGGATCCTCGCATTGCTCGAGCGCCCTACGCAGTGCCCTCTTGCACAATCGGGATTGTTCAGGTGCAATCGGCATGGCGAGAAGCTCTGCGATCCCCGATTGGATATTTGGAGAGAACTGTGGATTGGAAAGGGAGTTTGCCCAAGCGGTCCAAAGAGAGCTCTGGGTCGCCAACCAGGCGGAATCCGTGGATTTGGCGATCCCTCGTGCGACGGCTAATTGAAGGATCATCTGCGGCTCGAAGATTATGCGTCGTTGCGTTTCGTCTTGGGGCGGCCCCGACTCGAGCCTTTTGAGTGCAAGCGAAGACCAGGTATCGCGAGCCGTGATCCAACGAGAGTCTGCGGGGGCCGCGACCTTTGCGACTAAGGATTCAAAAGCGGTGGTTGAAAACGTTCGGATCATCTTTTTCTCGTCCAGCGCTTTTGCAGATTGTTCGATCCAAGGCAAAGCAAAAAGTTCTGGTTCGCTGCGGTATACCGAGCTGATGGCCATGAGCCAGCTTGGATCATCGGCAAGGTCGATCGATCTTGCGACCGCCGCATCGAGCAAATCCTTCCGGGAAGAAAGATCCCCGGTGGGGATCGTCGGATGCTTCGCAAACAGGTCCGCAAGGTACCAAGCGCAATGGGTTGCTTCTTCTTGGTGAGCGTCGCGAAGGACGATGGGTGTCGTACGTAGGATCGCTTCGGATTGCGTGTTGGTTTGGCTTGCCAGACGCCAAAGCGCAGCGCGGAGTGCAGGCTCGCGATGCGAGGGATTTTTCGGGTCTATCAAGAAGGTTTCGAGCAAAGCACGCCAACCGGAGCAAACAGGGTCGGGAGACGTTGTAGGCTGCGGCGCTGCGACTTCAGAGACTTCAGAAGCATTCAGCAGGTAGAAGGCTCTGAGTATTCCTGTCGGGTTGCTCGGTTGAACTGCTACCCTTTGGACATGCTCGAGGAGGGCATTGTGAATCGTGGTCCTTTCCTCCGAGGTTCCTTGTGCGACGCGTTCGAAAAGGAGTCTAGCTGCGGTCTGATGCATCCATGCTCTGGGGTGCTCCAACAGGGAGCAAAGTTCGCCGGTATCCCTTGTGGATAGAGGGCGTTGATGCAAATCCAAGAAGATCGGATCGACAGCAGGGGCGTCGCTGCTGACGACCCGGTAGATCCTTCCGCAATCGTCACCCCAACGCTCATCGGTGCGTTTTTTGAGTTCCTCGGGTACCCAATCCGGATGCTCGATCACTGCACGATGCATATCGACGACGTAGATACCCGCGTCGGGGCCTTCTTCGAGGTTGACGGGTCGGAACCAAGGATCGCGGCTGGCGAGCCACTCCGCATCGCGCTGGGGCTCCTCGGGAACTGTTCGGCCGCCGACTCTCCCGATCCCGACTCGGTGAACAAGGCTTCCGGTCGGTTCGCAGGTGAGAGCATTTCCTAAGGAGGCGCCTGGAAGGTGCGGGCTTTGGCTGATCAAGACCCCGCAAGCGGCCGTAAACTGACCGGCATGGAGGTTGGAGGTGGTCCAAGCCGAGACCAGGGGGCGCACGGTGGATTTCTCTCCGGGTGGGAGAACCGGAGTTGTCATGGGAGCCAGACCGGCCAGTGGACTCAGGGCTGCTTGCTGGGGTTCGATGACGACCGAGTCACAGGGATTTCGGTTGCTGCAGAAGTATCGGTTTCCAAAACGATCCCAGCTCATACCGAACTGAGACGGCCCCCCGATGGCTCGACCCGTCTGGCCGATCCAGTCCCAGCGGAGGTCGCTATTGGAGATCGAAATGGTCCTTGAGCTCTCGGCTGCATCAGGCGAGGATGAATCGCTTCGGTGCGAGATCTTCGAGCTTCGCAGCCCGTTGGCCAGATAGAGCGCACCGTCGATTCCAAAATCCGGATCATTGAATCGCAACTGCGGATTCTCGACGGCGAAACCTTCGAGCCACTCCTCGGTCCGATCCGCCTTTCCATCGCGGTCGGTGTCTCGTAGGAAAATCAACTTCCCGCCGACGCTTACCAAAGCCCCATCGCGGTGCAATTGCATCCCGGTTGGAAACAAGAGACCTTGGGCAAAAACCGTGGCCCGATCGTAGCGACCGTCGTGATTTTCATCCGTCAGGACCCGGATTCGTCCAAGTCCTTCGTTTGTTGGGTTCGTCGGGTAATCACTCATTTCGACCACCCATAGTTTCCCAGCGTCATCGAAGCGGATGGCGACCGGGTCGATCACATAGGGTTCAGACGCGGCCAATTCGATCCGTTGGTGCGCGAGGAGTTCAAAGTGACTCAGAGAATCCTCTGGGCTGACGGCCGAATCAGGCCCCTGATGCAAAACGACCTGTTTGGGCGTTGGCAGGTCGGGTCGCAGAGAGTTTTCGATGCGAAGGGGTTGATCGCCTGGGTTGCTTTGTTTCGGCGTGTTTTTTGGTGTGCTCAACTGATGGACCAAGGACGAAAGGGACTCAACGACGCGGGCTTCGGTCGCCTCTTCGAGGCAGCTTGTTCGGGCCCTCCAGGTGGTATAGCCACCGAGTGGGAATTGGTCGGCCGGGGGCAAATAACCCAGCAAATCATTTGCAAGCCCGATATTGAGCGTCACTCGGAACGGGCTCGAAGCGCGTACCGCAAGTCCGGTCGCGTTGTAGGTCTCGGTCGGATAGCCGACGATCGCCATATCGCCGACTCTCAGCGCCTGGAGTGGAACTTGGCGAGTCGGAGGCATCTTCGCAAGGAGCACGGTTTCCCGGGCGTAGTTTTCCTCGATGTTGCTCGGCAGTCGATCAGCGAGTTTTGATTCGACATAGGCAGTCGCCTGCGCCAGTTCGGCCGGGTCGGCGAGACGAACGTTCGCAGAGAGGAATTCGAGTCTTCCTCCGAGCACGGAACGATCCTCGTATTCGATCGATGGCAAAACGCTCAGGATCCGCGCGGCGACATACGAACCGACCTCTCGGTAATCGAAGGCTTTAGCCGGTCTGGCAAAGTCGATGCAGTTGGCGTCTCCGCTGGTGGCATTGGCCATGATGCCGACAAACGCGTTCGGATTATCGGGACGGAGTTCTTGAGCAAGCTCCTTGGCGACCACCCCGAAGTAATCGGAGGATAAAGCAGGTGCGCCCGCGTAATGCGTCGAGAACGAGGCCAAGATGGCTAGCGGTTTGCCTTCTTGGGTTTGTACCGAAAGGATGGGTATCGTTCGATCGACTTCAGCGGTCTGTCGGATCTTGTAAGGAGAGTCGTGACCGGGATTCATCGCCACGAGGTTGGTTTCTCGGCCGCTGAAAAGCACCCCACCGGCGCGTCCTGGTTCCATGAACCAGCGCCGGCAGTGGATAAAGCGATCTGCATTGGAAACGCCACTTCCGATTTTGGCCGGGATTCTTTTTCGATAGGCCTCGATAATCGATTCGGCGATCCAAACCGGCATTTTCTCAGCGTAGTCGTCTTGGGCGGGCGTCCCATGGGCCCCCATAAGGGCCGGTGCGGAGTGCGAATGGGTGGCGCTGATGAGCACCTGATGGGGCGCAAGGGGAATCTCTTTGGCAACGATCGCTTTGGCTTGTTCGACAATCCAACCGGGCACTCCTAGGCTATCGACGACACAGACAGCGATCGCTTCGTGGCCCGTCCCCGGTTGCTCTTGCTCGATGACGAGCGATCGAGCGAACAACGAGTCGACGATACGCTCGGACTTGCTCGCGACAATTCCGCCGCTTACCCAGACCGGAAACGATTCAGGATCGATATTTTTCGCGTAAACTCCAGCCAAAAGTCGGTTGGTCGGTCCAGAATCAGTTCGGTTTCCATCGATTTGAGTCCATCCGAGGGCCGCTGTGTTCGCAAGCACAGCGAGCGTCAGCGCTGGAAGGTTGGGGTTTGGCAGCCTCAGTCTTGAGAAAAGAAACCCGGAAAAAAGCGAGCAGATGCCCTTGAGCAACTGTCGACGAACTGCGGTAAAACCGAGGCTGAACATAAGGAATACAGGGGTTAGGCGGGGGTTGCAGGGAGGGAATCGCAGCTCGTTTTTGGGGGTGCGAAGGACTCGATTTTATCAGGTTCAGGGGGCACAAGTTGGCTGTTTTACGTTCTAAAAGCGGTTTTAACTCGATGGAAACCGACGGTTTTTGCACGATTTGGCCTTTCCATGAACCGATTCTTTGTCAATGATATTGCCCCGTTTCATTTCAGGACAAAGTACATTGGAAGTGTTCGTCGATCATGAGCCAACAAATCCTTCAAGCCGTTGAACAGCCTTATCTCAAGGAAAATGTGGATGCCTTCGAGATTGGAGACACCGTGGACGTGCACACGAAGATTCAGGAAGGCGTTAAAGAGCGCATTCAGATTTTCACCGGCACAGTGATCGCCAAGAGCGGTTCGGGCTCCCGTGAAATGTTCGTCGTCCGCCGCATTGTGGCAGGCGAGGGGGTTGAGCGAAAGTTTCCCCTACATTCGCCTAAGATCGAAAAGATTGTTGTTCAACGCCACTCGGTGGTCCGTCGGGCCAAGCTCTACTTCTTGCGAGACCGAATCGGCAAGGGTGTGAAGCTTCGCGAACGTCGCGAATACTAAGCGACCTGTTGGCACGCTACCACCTGGGGGTTCGGACTCAGGTCGAATCAGCGCATCCGTGTTGGCTATTAGGCCTACACGGAGCACAACACAGCATCTAAACCGTGTCTTCCCGGCCCTGGTACCGCGTGGCGTTGTCAGTGGAAACTCCGGATCAGAGTGGTGCTTGAACTGTGAAGACCCGGTAGTCGGATCATGCGAACCTCACAAGCTATCTTTCGGTCCTCCTCTAGGCACTACTCCGCGTTTCTTGCCGCATTTGTCCTTCTGGCAAGTCTTGGTATGACACGGGCCGCTGAGCGACCGCTTCCCGGAGATGATCCGAATCAAGGCCGTTCTCCGGTGGATCTTGTAATCGCCCACGATGCACGGTGGATTGCAACCGCCAATCAGACCTCCAGCACCGTCTCGCTTGTGGGCCTCAGCGATCGAAGTTTATTGGATGAGGTAAGCGTCGGTCAACACCCGAGTTCTATCGTGCTCCATCCCGATGGAAAGCACTTGTTGGTCAGTTCAAGTTATGCGGGCAAGTTGCATTGGTTGCGTGTTGAAGGACAAAAGCTTCAACACGCTGGCGAACTGCAACTTGGTTTTCAACCCACGGGGTTAGCCTTGTCGGCAGATGGAGCCATGGTGTACGTCTGCCTAACCGATGCCGATGCGATCGCTGTCGTCGATTTCCAAAGTTGCCGTGTGGTAAGGGAAATCCCAGTAGGACGTTGGCCTCGTTCTCTAGCGATCTCCAACGATGGCACCCGCCTCGCGGTGGGAACAAGCGGCGATCGCGGTATTTCGATCGTGGACCTGCAAGAGTGCAAATTGCTTCATGTCGATCGATTCGTCGGTCTGAACATAGGCCACATGCAGACATCGAGGATTTCGGATCAAGTCTACTTTCCATGGATGGTTTACCGTCGTAACCCGATCAATGATCGAAATATTCGACTCGGCTGGGTTATGGCAAGTCGACTTGGGCGAATCGGTTTTACCGACGGTGCGCATCGTGAAGCGTTTTCGCTAGATCCGCCTGGCAAGGCAATTGCGGATCCACATGGTTTGGCGCTGACTCACGATGAGCAGAAGGTTCTAGTCACCGCATCGGGTTCCCATGAGTTGTTGATCTACCGGAACTCGGGTCTCCCTTTCATGGATCGGGGCAGCACCGACCATGTCGATCCTGAGCTGCTCAAGGACCGTGATAGGTTTGACCGGATCGAACTCGGTGGGCGTCCGATGGGGCTAAAAGTTTCTGCGGACGATCGGACCGCTTATGTTGCGAACTATTTGGACAACTCGGTTCAGGTGGTCGATTTGATCGAGCGGAAAATCGCTCAACGGATTTTTTTAGGTGGAAACCAAACCGCTTCGTTGGCTCGACGAGGCGAAGCGATTTTCTTTGATGCAAGACGGAGTTTGGACCAATGGTACAGTTGTCACTCTTGCCACTATCTTGGAGGATCCAATGCAGTGGCTATGGATACATTCAACGATGGTAGCGCGTTTACATTCAAGACCGTTTTGCCTCTTTACGCCCTCGATCAATCCGGGCCATGGACATGGCATGGTTGGCAAAAGGGGTTGATCGACGCGATGGAGCATTCGCTCAAGACGACGATGGTAGGCCCCGATCCGACCGAGGAGGACGCACAAGCGCTTGCGGCTTTTCTCTCGTCCATGCGCTCCCCCCCGAACCCCAATCGACTCGACAGCGAACCGATGAGTCAGGCTGCCGCTCGCGGCAAAGAAATTTTCTTCGGCCCAAAAGGAGCTTGCGCGGATTGCCATTCCGGAACGGCATGGACCGATAATCAGATCCATGATCTTGGTCTAGGAACGTCAAACGACGCTTACCAAGGTTACAACACTCCGAGTCTCCAGGGGGTATTTCGCAAGGTCCAATTATTGCACGACGGGCGGGCATCGACGCTCGAAGAGGTGCTCAAGGGCGAGCATTCCCCGGATAAGGTCCACGGTCAGGCCTTAACCTCGGAAGAGACACAGGATCTGATCGTTTATCTCAAGACCCTATGATTTGGGGACGAAATACCCATAGGCTTCCTTGAGTCTCTCCGCGCAATGGAGTTTGGTTGAACTTCTTCAGCCGATTAATTAGGATTCAGGGACTTGGCGAAGGCGAAAGATAGACGAAACCGTTTGGTTTTAGGGGGAAGATGCGCGATGACAACGGATAAAGATCAAACCTATTACTCCGCATGTCCTGTTTGCTCGTCGACTTATAAACCCTGGCGTTCTAAGCAGGTAGGAGATCATCAATACCGCATGGATCTATGCCAAGGCTGTGGTTATTGCTTTGTAAACCCTCGTCCGTCGTTAGAGTTTTTGATGGACTATTACGCAACGTTCGGGCATGGAGACGCAGAGATCGCTCGGGAAAAGCCGACGCTTGAATCGGTGGAAGAACGCGAGAGAATGTATCCGAACTCCACGGTGGATGCGAAATGTTTGGTCAAGACGATCCAATCGCTGTTGAGTCGATCAGCCACGGCGCAGAGGATCAGCAACCGTTTTCTGGATGTCGGTTGTGGATATGGATTCTTCTCGCGAGAGGCCCAGCGAGCGGGCTTTGACGTTCAAGCTTTGGAGTTAGCGCAGATCGAGCGTCAGATCGCCCACCGGATGACCGGATTGGATCCGACGGCCTCATCGTTCGAGGGGTATGATTGCGAACCATCCTCTTTGGGGGTGGTTCTCATGAGCCAGATACTCGAGCACGTTTTGGATGTCAATTTGTGGGTTGACAAGGCGAATCGTTTGCTTGAGCCGGGTGGTATTTTGGCCATCGCTCTGCCGAATTATGGTAGCATCACCCGACGTTTACTTCAGGAGCGAGATCCTTTTGTCTGTCCACCGACCCATTTGAATTTTTTCAGCCCTCGAAGTCTTTCCAGTTTGCTAAGAAAGCATGGATTTGAGGTGGAAAAGATCGAATGGGTGTCGCGATTACCCAAATCGACTTTCGAGAAACGCTGTCCAGGTTTCGCAAGGCCAATTCTTCCCCTGGTTCACCTGGGTACTGGTTTGGCGTTGCAGGGGGTCGACCTTGGTCGATTGGGGATGGTGATACGGGTTTATGGGCGAAAGAAAAGCTAGTGACTAGAGGCTTGGTGCGCTCTTGGGCTCTCAAACCGGGTAAAATGATCCAGGGCCCGGGCGCCAGAGGCTCCCATGAGGGTGCCATCGTTAACTTCGCTGCAACTTCGCTGCAACTTCGCCGCACTGACGCAGGCTCTAGAACTATGCACAACTCCTACCAACGCTTTGTTTCGATGTTCTGGGCGCTGTTGGTTATCCAGATGGCTAGCCGAGGGTACTCGCAGGAGGATTCCTTTGGAGCAGTTGTCGAGGTGTTCGAGCGCCGATGCGTCAGTTGCCATTCGGGAGCCAAGCCCAAAGGCGGGTTGGGTCTGGAAACTTTGGGGGCAGTTCTTCAGGGAGGAGAAAGCGGTCCATCGATCGACATCGTTCATCCCGAGAAGAGCGTTCTGTTGGATTATGTAAGTGGCTCGCAACCCCAGATGCCCAAAGGAGGAAAACCGCTGTCGGATGCGGAACTCGAGGCGTTAAGGGATTGGGTCAAAACCGGGGCCAAGTGGCCTGAGGGTAAAAAGTTGGAGGACCGCCATGTACCGGATTCGGATTGGTGGTCGCTGAAGCCTTTGGAACGCCCTGGGGTCCCTTGGGTGAGCCAGGAGCGATACGTGGTTTCCAACCCGATCGATGCATTTGTTGTTGCTCGATTGATCGAAAAAGGATTGGAGCAATCCCCGAGAGCGGACCGGCATACGTTGTTGCGACGACTCTACCTGGACTTGATCGGACTCCTGCCAACCCCCGAACAGCTATCGGCTTTCATCGGCGATCCTGGAACTGATGATGAAGCTTACCGAAGGGTCGTCGATGAGTTGCTGGATTCCCCTCGTTACGGAGAGCGTTGGGCTAGGCACTGGCTTGATGTGGTGCATTTTGGCGAGACCCATGGTTACGACAAAGACAAAATGCGACCCAACGCTTGGCCTTATAGAGATTACGTCATCGGGGCGTTCAATAGCGATAAGCCTTATCGCAGGTTCATCCAGGAGCAGATTGCAGGAGACGTACTGTATCCAGGTACATCCGATGGCATCGAAGCTCTTGGGATGATCGCCGCTGGGCCTTGGGATTTCATCGGACATGCTGAAGTTCCCGAGACCAAGATCGATGGCAAGGTGGCTCGGCACTTAGATCGCGACGACATGATTGCCACGGTGATGGGAAGTTTCAACAGCATGACGGTCAGTTGTGCCCAGTGCCATAATCACAAATTCGACCCGATATCCCAGAGGGACTATTATCGTTTGCAGGCTGTTTTCGCCGCGTTGGATCGAGCCGATCGAGCTTACGATCGCGATCCTGAGATCTCGAGGAAACGCATCGGATTGGATCAGCAGATCGCTAAGCTCGCCTCAGAGATCCGCCAGATCGATGCACAGATCTACGAGCGAGGGGGCAAGCCACTTGCGGAGTTGGATCAGCGGATTGCCGAAGCGACCAAGTCATTAAGTGGCGACGAGCTACCTGAGTTTGGGTACCACAGTCAAATCGAGACCAAAGAGGACATTCCGAAGTGGGTGCAGGTCGATTTGGGCGAATCACAGAGCATTCTTGGTTTGGAGTTGGTTGCGTGTCATGACACGTTCAACGGGATTGGTGCAGGTTTTGGGTTCCCGGTTCGATTCTCGATCCACATCAGCGACGATCCGGAGTTTCGAAATGGTGTGATCTTATGGGTCGATCGTACGGATCGAGATTATCCTAATCCAGGCGTTGTTCCACAGCGATTTCAAAGTGAGGCTCCGGAGGGTTCCACGACCAAGGGTCGGTATGTTCGGGTGACGGCAACGAAGCTTGCTAAGAGAATGCCGACCGATTACATATTTGCCTTGGGCGAACTTTCTGTCTTATCGGAAGAAGGAGAAAACGTTGCGTCGAACCGACCCGTGACGGCATTGGATTCGATTGAAGCCGGACCGCGATGGCAACGAAAGAACCTCGTCGATGGGTACTTTTATGGCCGTTCTAAGTGGGTAGATACCGATTTGAAGAGTCTACAGACCGAGCGTTCTGCGATGGTCGAAGGGATACTCGATCCATCCACCAAGCAACGGCGGGAGGAATTGGATGGTCTCTTGAACAAGGCCCAGCAGTCGAGGGCCGGATTGCCACCGCAGCAATTAGTCTATGCGGGGGTGGTGCATAGCGGCAGTGGAGCATTTATAGGTACAGGAGGTAGTGGAGGTAAACCGCGGTCGATCTATGTGTTGGATCGAGGGAGTGTGACGCAACCTAAGGACGAGGTCAGCAGCGGTGCGCTGGATTGCTTTGTCGAGTTAAGGAGTTGGTTTGATTTGCCTCAAGGGCACAGCGAGTCGGATCGACGTGCGGCCTTAGCGCATTGGATTTCCGACGACCGCAATCCGCTGACTTGGCGAAGTATCGTCAATCGGGTTTGGCAATATCATTTCGGTCGCGGGATCGTGGAGACGGCTAACGATCTTGGACGCATGGGCACCGAGCCAACCCATCGAGAGTTGCTCGATTGGCTTGCAGTTGAGTTTCGCGATCAGGGGCAATCGATCAAGGGTCTCCATAGGCTGATTGTGACGAGTCATACTTATCAGCAAGTATCGAGAGTCACCGATCGTGCCCGGGAACTCGGAGCCGAGTCGATCGATATCGATAACCGTTATTTGTGGCGATCGAATCGACGTCGACTCGAGGCCGAAGCGCTTCGAGATATGGTATTGCAGGTTGCCGGCAAGTTGGATTTAACGATGGGAGGTCCGAGCTTCCAGGATTTTGTCATCGAACATCCCGAACACTCGCCCCATTACGAATACCATTTGCATGATCCCGAGGATGTCAGAACCCATCGCAGAAGTGTGTACCGGTTTTTGGTACGGTCGCAGCCCCAGCCATTCATGGCAACTTTGGACTGCGCCGATCCATCGATGCGAGTCGATAAGCGGAATGAGTCACTTAGCCCGCTCCAGGCCCTCGCTCTGCTCAACAACGGTTTCATGGTGAGTATGTCCGGGCATTTCGCCAAGCGGATTGAGATACAAGATGCCGGAAGGGGAAAGCCCATCGATGAGATGTTTCTTTTGGCTTTTGGCAGAAAGCCGACCGAGTTGGAGCGGTCGGCCTTTGAGCCTTACATTGCCGAACATGGATTGGCCAACGCTTGTCGTTTGGTTTTCAATCTCAATGAGTTTTCATTTGTCGATTGATCGCTAAGAGATCCATCGGCGATTGAGCCAAGCACGAGGAATCCAGGAAGTAATCAGATGCAAACCAAGCCGATGGAAGATCGAATCGTTTCTCGAAGGCATTGGATCGAGTCGTTGGGGCAGGGTTTCGGAGGGCTGGTTCTCGGGACGATGCTCGATCGCGATAAGGCCGGGGCTAGTAGTGCCATGGGGGATCAGGCCGCAGGAAATAGCCTCGGCAGCGGAGGGAGTCTTAGTGCATTGCATCACAGGCCCAAGGCCAAGCGTGTCGTGCAGTTGTTCATGGCAGGGGCGGCGAGCCACCTGGACTTGTTCGATTTCAAAGAGGAGTTGGTCAAGCGACACGGGCAGGAAAGTGACTTTGGGGAACCGGTCGAAGCGTTCCAGAACGGACTAGGACCGTGGCTCAAGCCCGTATGGGATTTCAAGCGATACGGCGAGAGTGGCAGGTTGCTCTCCGAGCCAGTGTCCGAGTTGGGGAAAGTGGCAGACGAGCTAGCATTTGTCCACAATGTGGTTGGAAAAACCGGGGTGCACAGCCAAGCAACCTTGTTGCATGCGACCGGTTTTCAGTTGCCAGGATTCCCTGGCATGGGTGCATGGGTTAGCTACGGGCTCGGGAGCTTGAACGATAACCTGCCGACATTCGTAGTTTTTCCAGATCACCGCGGGCTGGCAAGCAACGGAACAAAGAATTGGGATTCAGCTTTTTTGGCGGCCCAGCACAGTGGGACGGTCATTTATCCGGGTTCGGAAAATCCGATTGCAGACCTGCGTCCGCACAAGTCTGGCACCTACATCACAGGCGGAAGTCAGGCCGACGGACAGGTGTTGTTGGCCGAACTGAACGCTCGCCACGCGCAAGAGCGATCGGGAGACCAACGGCTCGAATCCCGCATTCGCAGCTACGAGCTGGCAGCCAGGATGCAGTTGGCCGCTCCTGAATCGCTCGATTTTTCTCAGGAGCCTGAGCATATCCTCAAGCTCTACGGGCTCGATCAAAACCCTGGGGCGTTTGAAAAGGAAATCAATGCACGGGAGGAGACCGTCCATTTTTCGCGTAAGTGTCTTGCGGCCCGTAGGATGCTTGAACGAGGAGTTCGATTCATCCAGATTTGGTCGGGTAATGACAATGGGTTTCCGAGGCGTAATTGGGATTCTCACGAGGATATACAGCGGGACCATGGACCGCTCTCGACGGGGATGGCCAAGGGAGCAGCGGCGTTGATTCAGGACCTCAAGCAACGAGGGATGCTCGAGGATACGCTGATTTTATGGACAACGGAATTCGGGCGGATGCCCAGTTCCCAAGGGGGTAGGGGACGGGACCATAACCCTTACTGCTTCACGAACTGGTTGTGCGGGGGCGGGATTCGAGGAGGGGTAAGCTACGGCCCAAGTGATGCGTTCGGATACAAGCCTTTAGATCGGGAGAATCCGACCCAGGTCTACGACATCCATGCGACCATTCTGCATCTTCTTGGAATCGATCATACAAAGCTTACAGTCCGACACAACGGAATTGACCGGCGTTTGACGGACGTTCACGGCCATGTTTTGACCGAGTTGCTTGCTTAGCCTAAGGAACTTGGAAGTTTTCTGACCGGAGAGAATTTTCTGCCTGTTCTGGCGAAACTGTTTGGTACTGCTTTACCGAACTAAAGGGTGACCTAAATTGGTATTGGGAGTCTAAGTCCCTGGCTGAATCAGAGAAATCGTTGGCTCGTGTGCCACCGACCGTGGCGTAGCTTTGTATAAGCCTAGTTGATTCTGTGGCGGTTTGGATTGGGGGCTCTGGGTATTGACGATGTTGCGGGATGTTTTCTTACGGAACGTTGGATTGTCGACGGTGCTCAAACTCAGCACGTTTGTGTTGCAGTTTGCGATGCTGCCACTTTTGATGAAAGCTTTGGGTAAGGGCGAGTATGGGGTCTGGGTGGTGCTCCAGTCGTTGGTGATATGGGTTATGGTTTTGGAATTGGGGATTGGCAAGGGGCTTCGCAACAAGTTGATTGAATCGTTGGGTGTAGGAGATGATCGGCTAGCGCGTCGATATTTGTCTTCGACACTGTTTGGTCAAATGGTTTTGTGGGGGCTGATCGCTTGCGTTTTGGTGGTTTTTCTTTTCCTGATGGATTTACCGTTGGCTTTGTGGCTCCGGAGTTCTGGTTCGGATCGTACGATTGCTTGGAGTGTGTTTTTTTGCTTTTTGACCTTTGTTTTGACGCAATTGTCAGGCGTGGTTCATGCGATTTTGTATGCAAAGCATTGGAATTCGGCGACATCGTTGGTTGGATTTGCAGCTTCGATCGGTTTGTTTTTCTATTTGTTCTTGGCTAATTGGTTGGGGCGCGGAGTGACATTGCCGGAATTGGCGGGGACGAACTTCGCTCTCTTTGCATTGGGATATGCGATTCAGTCGAGCTATTTGTTCCGTTGGTTTCCGAGCTTGGTTCCGCGATGGTCGGACGCTTCTTGGGTTATTTTTCTGGAAGTTGCGAAAGTAGGAATATCGTTTCTGTTGATCGAGATTACCTACATGGTGATTTTCATGACAGATCGGCTGATCGTTCTGCAGATGCTTGGGCCGGTGATGGTGGCTGAGTACGATGTGGTATTGCGGCTTTCGGCATTGGCAACCACTGGGTTCAGTTTATGCACTGGGCCGATTTGGGCTTTGTCGGGAACCGCGTGGGCCAAACGGGATCAAGCGATGATGCTTCGACTTTGGCGGATCGTGACAGCTTTGATGATACCATTTGGAATCGTTTCGATTGTGATCGGGATCGCGATGAATCCGTTGATCCAATCATTGATCGATTCTAGCATCACGATCTCGCCTATGGTACGCGTGACCATGGTGGTTTATACGTGGGTCGTGATTTGGGGGAGTGCCTACGCCAGCTTGCTCAATGGGATGGGTCGAACCAAGGAGCAAATCTATTGTTCAGTCATTGCGTCACTCTTGAACGTACCTCTTGCTATTTGGCTTTGCGGCATCGGGGGGTTCGGGATTGCGGGGGTACTTATTTCCAGTGCCTTATCGATATCCCTGTTTGGACTTGTTGCGCCTTTTGTTTGGTGGGGATGCACAAAGCAATGTGGGGTTAAGCCGTGAGAGTCAGTACGGTCATTCCGGTTTACAATCGACAGGAGTTGGTCAAGCCTGCGATGGAATCAGCGCTGGCTCAATCGGTCGAAGGTCACGAAATTGTGGTAATCGACAATTGCAGTACGGATGGGACTTGGGCCGTCGTACAGGACTACGCGAAGCGGGATTCACGGATAAGGTGTCTGCGAAATGATCGGAACGTTGGACCGGTAAGGAACTGGCGATTAGGGATCGAGGCAGCTAGAGGCGAATACTGCCATCTTCTCTTTTCTGACGATCGGCTTGAGCCGGATTTTCTTGTCGATACCCTCGATTTGTTCGACGCGAAAACCGCATATGTGATGACCGGTCATACAGTGCAAGGGCAGGGGGGGTACTATGGGGCATCGAGCTTTCAGTCAAAATCGATTATCTCGAGGGAGGAGTTGCTCGAGGCAGCAATTTTTCTAAACCCCAGCGAGATTCAATTGATTTCCCCCTTGAGCACATTGTTTCGGCGAAAGGACATGCTTGAGACTCTGATAGATCAGATCCCCAATCCCTTTGGGATTGATTATGCTAGTCACGGGGCGGGGCCTGATCAGTTGCTATTCCTTCTGATCGCACTTCGGTATCCAATAGTCCGATGCGTTGATAAACGGCTCGTGGTCATGCATGCCCACGAGGGTTCGATCACGATCCAGGCAAGGGATCTCAATTTGCCGAGGGAATGGGTTCGTTGGTACTTCGTCAACAAACACCGGCCTGAATTTTATGACCGCTATCGATCTACACTGTGGGTCAAAAGTTTCGTAAGGCCTGTGTTTAATTCGGTTTACGAGCAGGTCGTCCGAGAACGAGGCGGCCGAGTTGCTTTGGGTTTTGCCCTCGTTTATGCGATCCGCTGGGCCTTCGGAAAAGCTAGATCTCGGGGTGTCAAGGGCGTAATGAAATCGATAAGGAATCGGTGATGCAACCTACTTTCGCTACCGAGTCTCTCGTACCGGGACAATCAAAATCACTGGTGCAAATACCACGCATCGATGCATCCAACGGTTGGCGTCTACTGTTGGACAGACGCAATCTGATTCCGTTCCTGATTGCTGCAAGCATGGTGATTCCGGTGAATTTGGTGGGCACATTTCGATTTGGTGAGTTGCTTGTTTTGGCTTTGTATCCGTTCTACATGAAGCAGATACTCAAAGCGCTCCGCAACCGGGAGGTGTTAGCGATTGTCGGTTTAGGGGTGCTTTGGTTTATTTCGCAGGGCTTGAGCGACTTGTACAACGCGACGACGATGAAAAATTCACTCCGAGGCATGGGAAGTGTTTTCCTTACTTTAACGACGTTTTTGTTTTTTTGCGGATTGTATAGTCGCAACCCTAGCCAGCACCTTGGTACGCTTTTGGGGGCCTGTGCCGGAGGGGTGTTGAGTGCTGGACTGCTGTATCGATTCGGCGGTAGCAATTCAAGTTATACCGAGAATATCTGGGATTTTTATGTCTCCGGATGGGCGCATCCTGCCTTCGCGCTTTTCGCGTTTTTGTTCTATCGATCCCATCCTTGGTTGGTTTTTCCGATCGGGATTGCTTATGGACTCGTAGCAAACATGTATGGCGGGCGATCCGATGGACTTGTGGTTCTGATCAGCACTTTGTTTTTCTTCTATTTGTGGATGCAGCTAACGCATTCCCGAGGGGATTTGCGTTATTCGATGCGTTCGGGACTGATGATATGTGCCTTGTTGATGGTTCCTCTTTTTTTGCTGTATGTGATCTACGCACAAAGCGGTGCGTTGGGTAAAGCTGCAAAAATGCAGATCGACTTGGCTAAGAACCCTTACAATCCTGTGGAAGTTTTGTTGTTGGCCAGGAACGAATCGGTCATTGCCCTAGACGCGATTTATGAAAAACCTATTCTAGGGCATGGGTCTTGGGCTAATCCCGGGCATTTGCGACGTCTCTATCTCTTGAAGATGCGCGAGATTTACGGAGCATCAGCGCCTAAGAAACTAGCACAGGATATCCTGCCGGTCCACTCGGTATTGCTTGGTGCATGGGTATTCGGAGGTTTGGCAGGCTTCGTTTTTTGGGTTTATGTGATCTTTCGAACGTTCTATCTGTCAAACCAATTACTGATCACGGGCTCGATCGGCATGACGGCTATCGCGGTGGTCTACGTGCCTTATTTTTGTTGGCACGTTTTATTTTCTCCAAATGCCTTCGCAAGGTTTTCGTGGCCTATGAGTATGGCGTTTCTTATTTTTGCAGTGTCATTTTTTCGTCGTTCCGCGACCGATACCAAGAGATGATGGCTCCTAGGAAGATCCTTTTCATCAGTTTCGGTGACCTTAGTACGACAGGTTGTATACGTGCGTCGCAACTAGCGGTACATCTAAGGAGACTCGGATGGGACGCACACGTGGCGATTCCAGACACCCCATCGAATCGGGCGTTCAAACATTCCGAGAAGTCCAAATGGGTTTTTTACGATCCAAGTGCAAGGAAGATCCTTTCGAGCTTGGGGGGAATTCTTCGACAAGAGCGACCTGACTTCGTGCACATGCTTAATCCCAAAGAGAAAGCGATGATGCTTTCGACGATCCATCAGCGTCAAAAATTTGTATTTGATTGGGAGGATTGGACTACCTTTGCCGAACAGAATTCGATTCGTCGATGGTACAAGCAAATTCGGGATCGGTGGTTGATTCGGCGCGCATCTGCAGTCATCACCGCAAGCTCGTGGCTTTCGAGATATATTCTCTCACGCTTTGCCAAGGACTCGCTGTACTTGCCTTATGCTTGCCTACCTAAAGAGTTTCCGAACCCAGGTTTTGAAGGTATGCAACCTGTAGCCATCGGTATGGGAAGCCTTCATCCGAATTGGGATCACGATCTTCTTGTGGAAGCTGCAGGAGTTCTGCGTGGGCGTGGTCAAGAAGTGCCTATCCGCTGGATAGGAAAAGGAGCCGAACTTGAGCGTTGCGAGGCGCGAGTTGCTGAGTTGGGCTTAGAGAAGTTTGAGTTTCCTGGTTACCTTGATTGGGAGCCGATGCTCAGACAACTCCGCGAGGCGCATTGTTTGGTCTTCCCGATACGTCGTAAGGAATTGAATTTGGCAAGGTGCCCATTTAAGTGTTTTCAGTTCGCGCAAGCGCAAAGGCCAGTGATCACATCGGATGTTGGCGAGGTAAGATCCATTTTGGGTGATCATGCTGTCTATGTCGAGCCGACTCCCGAAGCTCTAGCCGAGGCGATTTACGAGACGATGCTTCGCGCTAGGCAGCCCGATGTGGCGTACGATTTGTCGAAGCATACCTGGGAGCAACGTGCTGTTGTCCTTTCGGAGCACTTGCAGGCTATCTGATGCTCAAAGGTAAATCGGTCATTCACGTGATTACCTCGACTCGGCTCGACCGAGGTGGGCCTTCCTTGTCAGCCACGCAGCTTATGGAGGCTCTGCGGCTCAGCGGTCAGAAAGGGATGCTAGTCTGTCCCGATGCAAAGGATGATCCTAAAAGGTACGCTGTTTGTTCCAGTAAATCCTATCCCAGCTTGGAGCATCTACTTGCCGTCGAGCCTCGGGACAGTATCGGGGCGCTGCATATCCATGGGGTTTGGGAGTGGTACTTACACAAGGTTTCGAAACTTGCAAGGCAATTGCGGATTCCTTACGTCTTTTCTCCCCACGGCATGTTGGAACCTTGGGCGATGAGTCACCGAAGGTGGAAGAAAAGATTGGCATGGTGGATGTACCAACGGAATGATCTGAAACACTCCGCGATGCTGCTTGCAACGGCCCCTAGCGAGGCCGAACAGTTCTCCCGACTCGGACTTACCAATGAGACGGTAATTCTTCCGAACGGCATCGAATTTCCGGCCGACCTTTCGGGCCTGGACCGTGAAATACCACCAAGAGATTCGACATCGGTACGAACAGCACTTTTTCTCAGTCGAATCCATCCGAAAAAGGGGTTAGGTATGCTCGTCGAGGCCTGGGCAAAAGTCCGCCCTCGGGGCTGGCAGATGCGGGTTGTCGGACCCGACGCATGTGGGCACAGGCAATGGGTGGAATCGCAAGTTAAGCGTTACGATTTACAGAAGAGCTGGACGTTTCAGGATGCAGTTTATGGGGACGATAAAGCGAACGCGTTCTTGAGCTCGGATTTGTTCATTTTGCCGACCTTCAGTGAGAATTTTGGGATCGCAGTGGCCGAAGCACTCGCGTATCGATTGCCGGTCGTAACCACGACGGGAGCACCCTGGCAGGGGCTCATCGATCATCGGTGTGGGTGGTGGGTTGCGCCCTCGGTCGAAGGGATCACTCAGGCCCTTGCGCAGGCTACATCGACCCGCTCGCAAGATCTCTACGCGATGGGCCAGCGAGGTCGTGCGTGGGCTCGCGATGAATTTGCTTGGCCAACGATTGCTCAACGGTTGAAAGAGGCGTATGAACTCTATATTCCGTGATCCGACTTCGGCCGGCGGTCTGGACTTGTCGAAGTACATCAACAGGGCCACTTTGGGTGCGAAACTTCGGCGTTTACTCTGGGGATTGGTCCAATCGAGTCTTTATCGTTGGAGTCCCAAACGGGCTTTTGCCTGGCGGCGATTTCTTTTGACAATGTTTGGTGCCAAGCTTGAATCGAGCAGTTATCTTTATCCGACGACGGTGATATGGGATCCAGCCAGGTTGCAGGTAGGCGAACATACAGCGATTGGGCCTGGGGTCGAGGTTTATTCGGTCGATCGTATCGAGATCGGCTCGCATTGCACGGTGAGTATGCAAGCGTTTTTGTGCACCGGAAGTCACGATATAACGGATCCACAGATGGAGTTGACCCATGCGCCGATTGTCATCGAAAATGGAACTTGGGTTTGCGCACGCGCGTTTATAGGTCCCGGGGTTCGACTTGGAGAAGGTTCCGTCGTGGCCGCCTGTGCCGTAGTCAGTAAAGACGTTGCCCCCTGGACAGTGGTAGCTGGCAACCCAGCCATAGTGAAAAAACAAAGGCGAGTGAAACCAAGCGTCTCATGATCTCGGTTTTGATTCGGACCCTCAACGAGCAGATCAATCTGCCGCATTGCCTTGAGTCTCTCTCATGGTGCGATGATATTGTAGTTTTGGATTCAGGCAGTAAGGACCAAACGGTTCAAATTGCAGAGCAGGCTGGTTGCCGCGTGATCGAGCGTCGGTTTGCCGATGAGTCGGCGCAACTCAATTGGGCAAGTACGCAGATCGAATACAAGTATCCTTGGGTCTATTGCTCGGACGCCGACGAAGTCCTCCCATCGGACTTGGTCGGCGAAATGAAATCGATCGCCTTGGACACAACGAACACGAATGTCGCTTATCGCTTGCGATATAAAAATTACTTCATGGATCGTTGGATCAAGCACTGCGGGATCTATCCAGTATGGGTGTTAAGGCTTTATCGACCTGAAATGGTGCGATGGGAGCGAATCGTCAATTGCACTCCTGTGGTCCAGGGGGCGATCGGAGAACTCAAAGGGCACTTTCACCATTACAGTTTCCGAAAAGGACTTGCTGCTTGGGTCGACAAGCACAACAAGTACTCGACGAATGAGGCGATTGAATCACTTCGAAGTTTAAGGCAGCGCAAGATTCCTTGGACGGATCTCTTTCAGTTGAGGGATCCAGCGTTGCGTCGTTTGGCTTTAAAAGAGTTATCGTTTCGATTGCCCTGCAGGGGATTTCTTCGATTCGTCTACATGTATTTTTTCAAAGCTGGTTTTCTCGATGGGGTTCCTGGCTATCACTATTGCCGATTACTATCCATCTATGAGTATCTTATCGCCTTGAAAATTTCCGAGATTCGCCAGCAGGAACTCCAAGGAGGTCAGGGTGTCGAACGATAACCCAGAACGCCTCAGTCGATGGAACTGGATTGCACTGATATTGCCGTTGATCGCACTATCACCACTTCTTTACATGCAATGCCGTATCTTGATGCAAAAGCCCCATTTGCAATTTTTTCCTTTGGCTATTGCCGCTTGCGTCTACTTTCTTGGTCAATCCGACGAGTCCAAGGGCTATTTTCGTCCTGGTGCATGGGTGATTGGAGCGTGGATCCTATCTATGCTTTCAGCGATGCTGGCATTGTATCTTGGGAGTCCTTGGTTGGCACACGTCGTGGCGATCATGCTGGTAGGGACATGGGCGTTCCTCGCAAGACCGGGTCTGAGTCTGTTGCGAGTCGTCGGGATATGCGGATTGCTCGTCGTCACATTGCCTGCACCCTTGGGATGGGACAAGCGACTTATCAGCGGATTGCAATCCTTTTCATCCTTCGCATGCAGTCGCTTGATGGATTTAACGAATATCGTGCACGTTCGGCGGGGCAACATTATTGAGGTTCCGAGCAAACCTTTGTTTGTTGAGGAAGCCTGTAGTGGAGTCGATAGTCAGTATGCTCTGATGGCAGTTGCCGGTGTGCTACTGCTCCTGGGGCGGGCCCATTGGTGGGTCAGTTTGGTCACGATCTTAACGGTTCCGATTTGGGCGATCTTGGGAAATCTGCTTCGCATTTATCTGATCGTCATTGGACTAGAGTGGTTTGGGATCGATTTATCGCACGGAACGATACATACTTTTTTGGGGCTTGGGGTTTTTGTATTTACGGCTTGGGTCCACTGGAGTTCGGTTCAGTTTCTTAACTATCTGCATTTGAGATGGTCATCCAGTGAGGAAGGTTTTGAAACAATCATGAAGAGAAGAGTTACTGTGGAATCTGATACGACTTCCTCGGGGCGATTAGGATTGAGTTGGGCTGTTTTTCCATTGTGTTTGTTTGTTTTTTTTCCAGAGAGCGTGCGGGCCGTCATGGAGTTCCACGCGAGTTCTGATTTACCGAGCATTACCCAAGAAGAGGCAGGTGTGTTTCCGGGAGCCTCCGACTTGATAGCACCGAGCAGTTCTCAAGTCGTAGGTTTTCACACCGCTTACCGGGATCGCAACGACATGTTGGGTCAGCATTCGCGGGTCTGGGAGCTATCGAGCGAATTAGGACGTTTGACCCTAAGCCTTGATTTTCCATTTCGGGGTTGGCACCCCCTTTGGGAGTGCTACATGAATTCAGGATGGAACAGGGAGAGTTCGGAGTTGATTGAAATCGACGGCGTCTCATTCTTCGAGACGGTTTTGAGAAACGATCTGGGGGATCTTGCAATCCTTCATTTTTCCCTTTTCGACCAGCAAGCAAACCCGTATAAGTACGAGGGCTCGGTGGAGTTTCGAACGCAAGGTGGACGTTGGACAAACACCATTTTAAACCGCGAACGGCCTGGTGATCGAGCGCATGAGCCCTTGACCTTACAGTTTCAGCAAATCGCCTACACGAGCGCATTGCCAACAGAGGAACAACTGGGCTTCCTTCGCAAAGTTTTCCTTGAGAGTCGAGCACAGATCGTCTCGAAATCTGCCAGAGCACTTGGATTTCTCAGGAGCCAGCGCGCTGATGGATCCAGGTAACAATCTTCCTGAAACGAAAGAAACGTATTGGCGATGGGGAGTTCCGTCCTTGATTCTGGCGGGAGTGACTCTTAGCTCGATGGCTCTGAGCGTTTTTTTTATCGAGCCGAATATCGCGAGCCGCTATGAAGCAATGGTGGTCGACGCCCAGGACTTTGAATTTGAACCTGTACCATTTGCTAATCCATCTAGTCGTACGATCCAGTGGTATGTAAGGATGCGGAAAGCGACGCTAGCCTCAGAGCGATTGATGGTCCATTCGCCAGCGGAAGCTCGGTATCGGCGAATGCACGCAGAAGTGGCCTTGGAGATCGATCGGACTGGCAAGCAGATTCTCGCGAATATTCCACCGGATTCCAGCGAAGATGGCCAGCGATTGAAAGAGCTTGTGAACGGATCGAAAAACCGCGCCCTGGAATCGATACGTAGCGCAACGCGACTCGAAGGACCTGATGCGACTTGGGCAAAGGTTTGGATCCTCCGTGACTACCTGCTCAAGCTTAGGCAGAACTGCCGCGACGATCGAATGCGAGTGCCCTCGATGATCGATCGCGTCGGCCAACTTTCGAACAGCATCGATCCGTGTGATAGTGAGGAAATCGTGGGGGGGTTGGACATTCAATATGCCCATCAAGCATCCCCAATTTTAGATGTTGCGGAGCGTAAAACTCGTTTGGAGTCGGGGATCGTACGGTTGGAAGCGAGTTTGAGCAAGAGTATTCCAAACGATGCAAGCTCGCCGGGTGATTTGATCACCAAGGCTTGGTTGGTCGAGGGACTTGCGAGTGTCTATCCGCAGCGTGCGATTCAAGTTGCTAGGGAAGCGATTGTGGAGCACTCCCAGGTCATGCAACGCATGAGCAATGAATGGTCGAGCGAAATGAAGATTCAAGCGATCGATGCTTTCTTTCGTTGTTTGATGGTTGTCTCGGGAATCGAGGAAGCCAGTGCAACGGTTCTTACTCGCATCGAAGCTGTCCCCCCAGAAGATCAACAGTTGCTGAGGCATATTGTTGTCGCAAGCGAACTTCGTGCTCTGGTCTCGAAGTCTGCTTTCCCCGAGGGAGTTCATGGTAAGCTTCTCTCTGGATCCGTTTTGCGGTCCATGCTCAGGATCGGATCGGACCATCCCGAGGTTCGTGATTTGCTCGACCAGTACTATGATGGGGACCAAGCCCAGAGGCCTGATTCTTTGGTTGAGCTTCTCGTTGTCGATGGTCTAAGTACCGAAGATACCTTTCTTGTGGTATTGGACTGGACCAAGCAGATCATGAATAGCCAAGGGGAACGAGGCCGGGGGCACGACGAGTCGCTACCTGGATTTTCCGAGAGGGATCTTGAAGGAATCGTCGGTCTATTGGCGTATTGGATCCAGGCGAGCGGTACCAGAAGCGTTCCATGGGAGGGGCTCGGGACGATCTGCGAATCGTTCAATCGAGCGTTTCCCAACAGCTTAGATCTAAAGATTGGATCGGCGGTTTTAGCGATGCGATTTCAGAAGTGGGATCTTGCAATTGGCTATCTTGATAGCATTGGTCCGAACTCGCCCAACAGAGTGCTCATCGATGGGCTGCTTCAGGAAGCCAAGAAGCGATCGAGCATGGAGCCTTCGAAGTAGAAGCTTCCATGCAAAGAGGACCCAAGTTATGATTCGAGAAAGAAAAAGATGAAAGCAGTGATACTCGCAGGGGGGATGGGGACAAGGATTTCGGAAGAGACGCATCTGAGGCCCAAGCCGATGATCGAGATCGGAGGCATGCCGATTTTGTGGCACATCATGAAGATCTATTCATCTTTTGGAATTCATGAGTTCATCATTTGTGCGGGCTACAAGGGATACATGATCAAGGAGTACTTTTCAAACTATTTCCTCCACATGTCGGATGTGACTTTTGATATGGGCAACAACACCGTCGAGGTCCTTCACAAGAAGGCTGAGCCTTGGCGTGTGACGGTCGTCGATACAGGCGAAGCGACGATGACCGGTGGACGGCTTAAGCGAGTGGAGCGGTTTCTTGGGCAGGAAACCTTCTGCATGACCTATGGTGATGGAGTTGCCGATATCAACATCGAGGAATTGATTGCCTTTCATAGGCGAACTGGGGCGGCGGCCACGCTGACGGCCGTACAGCCTCCTGGACGCTACGGAGCGTTGTCTTTTACCAGAAATGATCCGAATCGAATCTCGGTATTTCAGGAAAAGCCTGAAGGCGATGGAGCTTGGGTCAATGGTGGTTTCTTTGTTCTAGAGCCATCGGCGATCGACTACATCGAGCAGGGGGATCGGACGGTTTGGGAGCGCGAGCCGCTTGCGAACCTGGCTGCATCAGGGATGCTCTCGGCGTATCGACATCGAGGATTTTGGCTTCCCATGGATACACTTAGGGATCGAAACGAGTTGCAGCAGCTTTGGGAAAACGGCAAAGCGCCTTGGAAAGTTTGGGATAAGTAACATGTTTCATGATTTATTTCGAGGCAAAAACGTCTTCATCACAGGTCATAACGGCTTCAAAGGGAGTTGGTTGACAGCCTGGTTGGTTTCCCTCGGGGCGGAGGTTTTTGGGTATTCGCTTGAGCCGGAATCCCACGAGGTGCTTTTCGATCATCTGCGTCTTGTTGACACTGTCAAATGCGATGGCCGAGGAGACATCCGCGATGCGGGAGCTTTAGCACAGGCGATCTTGAGTTCACAGCCCGACTACATTTTCCACCTTGCAGCACAACCCTTGGTCAGAGCATCGTATCGCAAGCCTAGGGAAACTTTTGAAACGAACGTTCTTGGGACGGTCAATTTGCTGGATGCTCTTGTCGGATATTCCAAACGATGTTCCGTCGTGGTCGTAACAACGGACAAATGCTACGAGAACAAAGAGTGGCTGCACGCCTACCGGGAAGAGGATCCCATGGGCGGTTATGATCCTTACAGTGCATCGAAGGGTTGCGCGGAGTTGGTCACAGCAGCTTATCGATCTTCGTTTTTCTCCGGTGCCGATTCCTTGGTGAAGGTTGCGTCTGCACGCGCAGGAAATGTGATTGGTGGAGGCGATTGGGCACCCGAGAGAATCGTCCCGGACATCGTTCGATCTGTGAAGTCCGGGGAGCCCGTATCGGTTCGAAATCGCCAAGCGACGAGGCCTTGGCAACATGTCTTAGAGCCGATTTCTGGTTATCTGTGGCTTGCCGCCCATCTTGGGAACCCAGATATTTGCGGATACGATCCAAAGCTATTTTGCTCGGCGTTCAATTTTGGTCCGCAGCTTGAGAGCAATCGCAGTGTTTCTCAATTGGTCGATAGCTTCCTCAAGCATACCGGCGGAACCTGGGTCGACGCTTCGAATCCCACGGAGCCCCACGAAGCTTCGCGACTGAATCTCTCGATTGATAAGGCTTATCATATGTTGCGTTGGAAGCCAACATGGTCATTCGAATCGTGCGTCCAACAGACGGCAAGTTGGTATCAATCGGTACAGGACGGATTTGATCCAAAGGTGGCTACGCAAGGATGTATCGAGCGTTACGTAGAGGATGCCACTAGGCTCAATCAGGCGTGGACCGAAGTATAGGCTTTTGCTGACGGAATCGCGATCGATTATGCGATCGCCACAAGTCAACTTATTGGAGTTTTCGAAATGGGCTTTGAGCAAAATAGGGAGTGGTTCTAAGACGATGAATGCCCAAGAACTGCGAGAAGAGATCCAGAAGCTCGTCGGCGAATATTCGCGGATGAACCACCGCTCCAACCTTCCGGGAGACGCTCTGGGTCGTTCGGAGTTCGTCCCTGGTCAAACCCCAGTACCCTATGCTGGTCGTGTCTTCAATGAGGACGAGGTCAAGGCCGCCGTAGATAGCGTATTGGATTTTTGGTTGACTCTCGGTCCTGAAGGGGATCGTTTCGAGCGTTCGTTGGCCGATTTTCTAGGGGTAAGGAATTCGCTTTTGGTCAATTCGGGGTCGAGTGCGAATCTGCTCGCCATCTCTGCTTTGACTAGCCCGAAAATACCTAAGGAACGGCGATTGCTTCCGGGAGACGAGGTGATCACCGTCGCGGCTGGTTTTCCCACGACGGTCGCACCGATTCTTCAGTGCGGAGCGACTGCTGTTTTTATCGATGCCGATCCCATCACTGGGAACGCCAAATGTGAGCAACTGCAGGATGCTTATTCTAAGGGCAAGACCAAAGCGGTGATGATGGCCCATGCGTTGGGCAATCCATTCGATCTTCGGACGACCTTAGAGTTCTGTCGCGACCATCAGCTTTGGCTTGTTGAAGACAACTGCGATGCCCTTGGCTGCAAGTATACCATGCCAGCCGATTCGCATTGGCAAGAGATGTATCCGAAAGAGTCTGGACAAGCAGACGGCAGTCTTTGCAAA
This sequence comes from Planctomycetaceae bacterium, assembly GCA_021298315.1. GTDB lineage: Bacteria > Planctomycetota > Planctomycetia > Pirellulales > Pirellulaceae > JBKCUI01. The sequence continues at coordinate 49,193 of JAJTFC010000020.1, read as the reverse complement.
TTCACAGGAGCTTGGGGGGATCTTTCGACACAAAGTTTTTATCCACCGCATCACCTGACTTTGGGGGAAGGTGGGGCGGTCAACATCGTCAAGCAATCGGGGCTTAAGGTAATCGTAGAGAGTTATCGGGATTGGGGTAGGGATTGCTGGTGTCCGTCGGGTAAAGATAATACTTGCAACAAGCGTTTTGGCTGGCAGCTAGGAGAGCTACCCGATGGTTATGACCACAAGTACATCTATAGTCACTTAGGGTACAACCTCAAGCCCTTGGATATCCAAGCAGCGATTGGCATCAAGCAGCTCGCAAAGCTGGAGCGGTTTATCGAGGCACGTAAGCGGAACTGGCATTTGCTTCGATGTGGTTTAGCAGGCTTGGAGGATGTGCTCGAGTTCTCGTTACCAACCCATGCCTCGAATTGGGATGCGGAAAATGGTTTTTCCTGGGACTCTTCGGGTTGTCGAACGGAATGCTCCTGGTTTGGGTTCAAGATTGGAGTAAAGTCCACGGCGGGTTTTACGCGAACCGATCTTGCGAAGCATTTGGATTCCAAGTTGATCGGCAACAGGATGCTTTTTGGGGGGAACTTACTCAGGCAGCCTGCGTTTGCTAATTTGCGTAAAGAGAATCCTCAAGCGATTCGAGTCGTCAGCGATCTATCGGGGGCCGATCGGATTATGAAGGAAGCTCTTTTTGTGGGGACTTATCCTGGCCTAACCGAGGAAATGATCGAATATGTGACCGCGACGATCGTAGCATTTTGTCGTGGCCAATAAGTTTTTTTAGTCGAGTAGAGTACGAGTAACACGGGCGGCAGGATGGCGCAAGAGTGACGGTCATCGATAAGATGCAGAAATCAGGATCTAGGGAAAATCTCCGGTGGCTTCAGGATTCGAGCAAGCATGATCGGGAGCTTGAATTTCACGAGATGGATGTAGCCTCGATCGATCGGATGACGGATGTGTTTCAGAAACGCGGGCCCTTCGATTACGTGTGCCACTTAGCGGGTCAAGTAGCGATGACGACGTCGTTAGCCGATCCGCTCTACGATTTTAGAACCAACGCTTTAGGTACGGTTCATGTTCTCGAATGCACTCGGAAATGGTCGCCAAAGGCATTGGTGGCCTTCAGTTCGACGAATAAGGTATATGGGGACTTGCGACATCTGCAATACAGCCAGAATGAGACAAGGTATTTGCTCCCTGAGTATCCCGACGGGATCGACGAGACGATGCCTTTAGATTTCGCGTCACCTTATGGATGTTCCAAGGGGAGTGCAGACCAGTACGTGCGCGATTGGTACAGGAATTTCGGGCTCGATACGGTCGTGTTTCGGCATTCTTCGATCTATGGAGGGCGGCAGTATGCCACGGCCGATCAAGGCTGGATTGGCTGGTTTGCTAAGCAGGCAATTGAGCAAGACTCATGCAAAAGAAAAGGGGCTGAGGTAGTACCATTTACGATCTCAGGGACGGGAAAACAGGTGCGGGATGTCCTGCACAGTGAGGATCTGATATCCCTTTACCAAACTGCCTATGAGAAAAGAAGCCTCTGTGCAGGTGAGGTATTCAACATCGGAGGTGGGATGAGTAACAGTTTGAGTTTGATCGAGCTTTTTGAGCAACTCTCGCATCTACTCGGCCGATCCGATGGATTGAGCTACACACGATTGCCACGTCGGCAGAGCGACCAAGATTTCTTCGTCGCAGACATAACCAAGGCCCATCACTTGCTAGGATGGTCGCCGCGTGTAAGCGCGAAACAGGGGCTAACACAGATGATCGCATGGGTCGAAAGTCTATGAAAGTATCGATCATCACTGCGGTCTATAATCGCGTCGAGACCATTTCTCACACCCTAGATTCGGTTCTAGAGCAAACCTACCCGGATATCGAATACATCGTTGTCGATGGCATGTCCAATGACGGGACAGAGAGTATTATTTCGAAGTATTCCGATCGGATCGACAGACAGGTTCGGGAGAAGGACCAAGGCATCTACGATGCGTTGAACAAAGGGATTCGAATGGCCAGCGGGGATGTCGTCGGGCTGCTGCATGCCGATGATTTTTTTGCTCACCGCGACGTCGTCGCAAACATAGCTCAAGAGTTTTCGGAGGACCATTCGACAATGGGGATCTACGGGGACTTGGTCTATGTCGATTGCCATGAACCGACCCGAACGGTGCGTCGGTGGAAGTCCGGCGATTACGGGGTGTCGAAGTATCGTTGGGGTTGGATGCCGCCTCACCCGACGGTTTACTTCCGAAGGGAATGCTATCTTCGGCACGGACTGTTTCGCGATGACTTCCATTTTGCCGCCGACTACGAGTTGCTGCTTCGAATGATGCTCGTCAACGGAGTCCCAATGCGGTACATTCCTCAGACCCTTGTCTGTATGCGGGTCGGGGGCTTGAGCAACGCATCGGTTTCGAATCGATTGCAGGCTAACCGAGAAGATGCAAAGGCTTGGTCGGTCAATGGGTGGCGGCCTCCTTGGGCTCTGCGATTGCTCAAGCCACTGAGGAAAATTTACCAGTACTTTTGAGCGGCTTTGAGAAAATGAGGGCTTTTGTGCAGCTCGATAACCGGAAGCATTGCAGGGAGCTTGGACGAATCGCCGATTCGAGTAGACATTCGGCGTTGGATTTCCTAAGATGAAACCGCGGATGACAGAAAGCTAGCTTTAGGAGCTCTGTGGAAAATATCGGGAGTCGAAACGCTCCCTGAGGGTCAAAGGCGGTCGATGATGGATAAGCCTAATTTGCAGTACGGGTTCGAGGATTCTGGCTCGGCTGGTCGCGGGTCCAATGCATCTGACGAGCCTCCGATGCCAACGATTGACTTTTACGGAGCGTTATGGCGTCGTAAGTCGGTGATTGTGCTTCTTTCGGTCCTAGGTGCTGCGGTCGCGTGCTTGCTCTACACTCAGGTCACACCGGTGTATGCGTCGGTGATGAAACTGATGCTTTTCGTGCAGGCTCCTCCAAGCGTGATCAATGGGGAAGTTGTACCTCAGACTGTTTCTCTGGAAAAACATAGGGTTTTGCTTTCTGGGCAAATGGTGCTTGCCGAGGCGATCCGCAACGGGCAGCTGGACAAGTTGGTTTCGTTCCGTGGGGCCGACTCGCCGATGGCAGATCTGCGTGAAATGTTGACCGTATCGCCTGTAGGCAAGGACCTGACTTCGGATGCATTGGAGATCATCTGTGAGGGTAAAGTCAAAGAGGATTTGCCTGGCATTTTGAATCAAGTCGTGGCTTCCTACATCTCGGCGATCGAAAAGGATTCGGAGATTTCTGGCAAGGAGTCTGTCGAGTTGATCGAACGACTGCAACGCTCGCTCGTCGATGATCAGAAGGTGGACCAGGATCGATACTACCAGTTGCTCAAAGAGCTCAATTTGACCGCGGAGAATGACAAGGGGCGGTGGGTTAATCCTTATGTTTCGGAGATCGAGAAGCTACGGCTCGAGAGAGATGAGATTCTTCTGGAATTTCGCGACGCGGATCAGCAACTCGAGCAACTGCGAACCGCAATGGATCCGGCAACCCAGAGAGATGATCTTTTGAGACTTGCGGTCATCGAGGGGCGGAAGTACTTCAATTTGGACAAACAGGACCGCGGAATGGACTTCCTCAACGGGATGTCGGAGGAGGATAGGCTTAGGCTCACTCGCTACGAACAGCGGATGGAATCCGCAAATGCTGAGGTCGTTTCGATGGATTCCGAGCGAGCAGAGGCGATGTCCCGCTACGGTGCAAAGCATCCTCAGGTGGAATTTGTAGAAGCGAAATATCAAGCAGCGGTCGCAACGCGGAACCGGTTGAATCAGGAGTTGGAAACACTGCGGGGCTTTTTGACCAGCGAACAAGATATTGAGAATAAAGGATCCGAGATAACCAAACGTACTCAAAACGCCGACAGTGAACTATTGCAGTCGTACGCGAATGCATTATCCAAAGAGGTCCGGACGAGGGATAGCGAGATACTCCAACTCTATGCAGCATCGCTATCGAATCAACGAGAGCGCTCAAAATACAATTTGGATCGAATCGCGGAGGATATCGCAGAGTTGACGGAGAAGTCCAAGGTGATCGCGGGGGAAATCACGGAAGTCAACATGTTGAGGGATCAGATCGAAGAGCGGCGCAATACCGTCGGTCAGATCTTAGAACGGCTTTCAGCCATGCGTGCCATGTCCAACTCCTACTCATCGACAAGAGTCAAGATCATCGACGAAGCTTCGTACCCGAGCCAAGTTTTTCCAAAGCTATGGAAGTTCCTGCTCGGTGGGCTCGCTCTAGGTGGTTTGTTAGGCTGCGGATTGGCAGTACTTATTGACCACTCGGATCTTGCATATCGCACACCGATTGACATTCAGGAAAATCTCAATACACCTGTGCTATGCAAAATCCCCAGGATTAAAAAATCCAAGGTTCCTGCTGGGTTTGCCGGCTCTCCGATGCTTGTTGCTGCACACCAGCCGAATTCGTCGGTGTCCGAATCGTTCCGAGCCGCTCGAACATCTCTGCTTTTTACCGCAGCGCAAAACGGTGGTAAGGTCTTCATGTTCACCAGTCCATCTCCGGGAGATGGTAAATCGACGACGATTGCCAATTTAGCACTATCGTTAGCGCAGACCAATAAACGGGTCTGCTTGGTCGATGCGGATTACCGGCGTCCCCGTGTTCAGCAGAACTTCGGCGTCCAGTTCGAGCCCGGTGGGATGCAGTACTTGGAAGGGCAATGCACCCTCGATGAGGCATTAAGGCCTTGTGATTTTCAGAAAAACCTCTGGTTGGTCACCACGGGTGGGCGGCCAAAAAACCCTGGGGAGCTCGTCGCTTCGGAGTCCTTTTTGGAGTTTATCGGGGAGCTTAGAAGTCGATTCGACTTCGTTTTGATCGATTCGCCACCGGTGATCCCTGTTGCGGACGCAACCTCCATCTGCGGGCTCGTTGATGGTATCGTTATGGTCTTGCGAATTCGCCGGGGCGTGGTATTGTCGGCACACAAGGCCAAGAGTCGATTAAACATGGTCAATGGGAATCTGATCGGTGTTATCGTCAATGGGATGGACGAGAATCTATATTACAACGAATATGGAACGTATTACCGAGGTGCATATTACCATGGGTACTCCTACAAGAACTATTACGACAAGAAATATTCAGATTATTCCGACAAGGTACGTAAAGAAGATCGTGTTTCAAGCGACCGATCGGTTTAGAATTACATCCGTCACTTAGTCTAGTTCGTGAAACAGGATGGCCATAGACTTGTGTTAAGCGACGCGACGATATCGACGCGTCTTTCATTAGAAACGTCGTATTGGATGAAGTTAAATGGCGATTGGTCAAATGGATAAGAAGATTACCATCGCACTGCTAATCGCGGCAGTAACAACGCAAATTCCCGCTATCGGGTTGGTACTAAAGCAAATCGCTTTTGCGGGTTTGTCGATTGATATCGCTTTGTTTTTTTTCGTTTTTGCATTCATGGTTTTGACGGGAGTCGGCACTCCATTTTTAAGAGCGAATGCGGATGAGTCGTCGATGCGGGTGCGATTTCTCTTGGTGATCGTTTCGGCTGCCGTTGGTGCGTGTCTTCGGGGAGTTCTTTTCAATGAGCCGGTTTGGGTTTTTCGTGGATCAGGCTTGTGCGTTGCCGCATTGATTGCCCTGTTCGCGGGTTTCTCTACGAACCGCTTGTTCTATATGGGGCTGTTGCTTTGTATGGTACCTCTGTCGTTATGGAAGACTGCTCCTTGGATGCATTCGCTTGCACAATGGCTGGCTAGTAGTTTTGCCGGCTGTCTGCTGGATATTTACAAGGTGTTCTACTTTGCAAAGGGGAACGTGCTCGGGTTGGTCAGTACGGATTTTCTACAGAATGAGTCCTGCTCTGGCCTTAGGCTTATCTACCCGATGGTCTTGTTGGTGATAGCCTATGGATTCTTCAAAGGGTATCGTTTTCTTCGATTCTTTTATTTACTGGTTGTGTTGTTGTTTTGGGCAATTGTGGCCCAAGGGGCCTGGATCGCAGTTGACGCGATTATACAAGATGGGCAATCGGCGAAAGTTTTTTATCAAAGCGGAGCTTCGTCTATAGTCCTTTTTGCAACCGTCTTGTTGCTCACATGGAGCGGTGATCAGTTTTGCTCAGCTTTCTCTGGACCATCTAGCGATAAGGATTCGGACATTTCTATAGAACCAGGGAAAAATGAATTGCGCGAGGCCATCGATCTCCCTGAATCGAGAGTTCCTTGGATTGCCCTTTGGTCCATGTTGGTTGGTCTTGCTTTTCTCGGCGGTTGGTCGATCTACAAAAACCAGTGGGCGCAGGGGTTGAATCTTCGACAATCGGCAGCGATTTCGGCTGTTGAGTCTTTGAAGCTTGAGTCGGGCGTCGAGGGTTGGACGCTTGGACCAGCAACGAAATCAGCGGAAAGTTTCAACCCTGTATTTCGACAGTCACCAAGCTGGAATCATTGGGAGTGGGAGTTGACCCCAGAGCAGAGCCGGGAGGGGAGCATGAAACTTCGTATCGATGGGATTTGGATTACGTTGCCAAAACCAGATTGGCTTTGGCGATGGTATGGCTGGAAGACCGATGGTGTAATATCGGAAGACAACGGCAGTTTCCACTTCGGGATGAAACGATCGATAGTTGAAGAAGCCTATGTGGTGACCAAGGGGGTTCGTGTCGTCGGGGATAGGACATTACCCGGACCGGTCGTACAGGTTTCCTTGGTGCACGAGTCGGTCCGTCCGATTACCGAGAAACAGCACGAGGAGCAAAAGGAGTTGCATGCACGATGGGTTGAAGCGATCGAGAAGCAAATGGGTTTCGACGCAGCGATCGGCGATTCAATTCGATAACGGAGTTTGCTGTATGTTGAGATTTCTGACGGATCTCCCCGTTCGAATCATTGCATGGATCTCCGATCTATTGGAGATAACGCTTCGTTTTTTCGGAGGCTTCCTAGATCGTGGGAACTTTGAAGATTCGGATCGTCCCGTTGGTTTCTATAGATCGTTGAACCGTAGACTTGGCCAATTCTTCTGGCTTCTAGCACAACTAATTAGCTATCCGATTGCAGGGTTCTTTTACCGAGGGCAGCGTCGGCGAGCATTTCTCTGTAGCATCCCATTCTGGTTGCTAGGATCGATCGTGATTGCGAGTTGTTTGCTCGTGGCGTTCAATCGCGAGCGGATTCTAAACCGATATCTGGCTCGTGTCCAAAATGCATACAGCAAGCAAGACGGACCGAAAGGAGTTCGGGCGGCGATGCGGTGGATTGGAGACATGGAGTTTGCAAACGCAGACCGCAAGTTCCTATACTCTTTGGTGGAAATTCAGAATGGAAACGCACGATCCGCCGAGCGGATTCTTGAAGGTTTATCGCCAAGGGATTCCACAGGACTTGGTATAGCGCATTATTGGAAAGCCAGTCAATGTGTTGGAAAGTTGGAGGAGTCAAGCCTCGGGGAGTCCCAACGCCGAGAGCTCCTCGAGGAGTTGGATTGGCATCTGGAGAGGGCCTCCGGGGTGCGACCTGAACAGATTGTTTTGTTGCAATCGATGAAGGCGTTTTGGGATGGTCGCTTGGACGAGGCAGAGTCGAAGTATCGCGAGGTTTTTGAGTCCGATGTCTTTCAAAGCTTGGGTTTTGCTTCATTGTTGAAGCGATTGGGAAAGGATCAAGAGCGTCAGACGGTGTTGAAAACAGGTGCTGAACGCATAGCCGACGGACTGCGTTCCGATCCATGGAATCGAGCCTACCGCGTGCAGCTTGCGTACCTTTATGAAGCGCTCGGCGAGTGGGGCAGGGCAGAGCAGGTCCACTTGGAAGGGTATAAGATCCACCGGGATCAGGATTCGATCGATGCTTATCTCGCATCCCTGGAGCGACGGGCCGAGGCCGCTTTGAAAGAACCGAGAAACCTTAGAGAAGTTGCCTATTGTTTGGTGAAATTCCTTCGGACCAGTGGGGCAGGCCCAAGGGTCCAAGACATCATGGCTAGAAGCTTACTGAGGCCTCAGTCGGAGCTATTGGAACTTCAAAAGCAGCTCCAGCAATGGCTCGTCGAGGGCTTGGACTTACCGATGGTCCATTTGAGTCTTTCGTTTTGCAAGGGACTCTCAGGGGACGAAGCATCAAGAGATTGGCACCTTGAACAAGCCTGCCGTTACGAGCAGGCAACCATAGAGCTTGTCCAACCCCTTATCGGAGCCATGCAGGAGGCTTCTAAGAATCAACAGGAATTGCATGAGCGTATGGAGCGATGGCGGGTCGTAGAGGGTTCGATCGATCCAACAGAACGTTAAGACGGCTCTGTTACTTTTCAAGCATGGATTGTTCGAGTCGAGACAAATCGTGATCGACCATCATCGCGGCGAGTTGAGCCAAGGATGTTTTTGGTTTCCAGCCAAGCTCGATTGAGGCACGGCTTGCATCGCCCCTGAGATTTTCGGGTTCAACCGGGCGTTGAAACCGGGGATCGTGGCGGTAGTACTTTTTCCAATCGAGTCCTACATGTTGGAATGCAAGCTCGAGAAATTCACGAACGCTATGGGTTTTGCCTGTGGCAAGGATATAGTCTTTGGGGGTTGGCTGCTGAAGCATTAGCCACATGGCTTCGACGAATTCAGGAGCGCAGCCCCAATCTCGAGACGAGTCGATATTGCCGAGGACTAGTTCTTTTTGGAGTCCTAGTTTGATCGATGCGGCGGCGATACTGATTTTTCGTGTGACGAAGTTTTCTGCTCGTCTTGGGCTCTCGTGGTTGTAGCAAATGGCATTGCAACCGAAGAGGCCTAAGGAGTCTCGGTAGATCTTGACCAATTGGTTGGCAAAAGCTTTTGCGGCGCCGTAGGGGGAGTTTGGATTAAGTGGGGTGTCTTCGTTTTGGGGTGAACAGATAGGGGTCCCGAAGATTTCTCGGCTACTTGCGTGTAGGAAGCGAGGCGAGGGTGAGAGGTCCCTTAGGATTTCCAGGATCCTCAAGGTACCCATGGCGGTCAGTTCGCAGGTGCTCTCGGGGATTTCAAAGCTTAGCCCCACATGGGATTGGCCCGCGAGGTGATAAAACTCATCGGGGACGATCCGGTTGAGGATACGTCGAAGCGATGTAGTATCGGTAAGATCAGAGTAGTGGAGGAATAACCGCTTTCCATAGATCGATTGGTCGTGGACCTGTTGGTCCAGCCTAGGTCTTTGTAGAGTGCTACTTCTGCGAACGATTCCGTGGACCTCATAGCCTTTGGCTAAGAGCAAATCGGTCAAGTACGAACCATCTTGGCCGGTGATTCCAGTGATGACAGCACGCATGGTTGAGGATCCTGCGGATCGATGCAGAACTACTGCTGGAACGACTGATTGTGTTTTTCGCGTTTTGCCAATTCAAGGTCATGTTCGACCATGATGGTCGCGAGTTGGTCTAAGGATGTTTTAGAAGTCCAACCTAGGGAATTCTTGGCTTTCGAGGGGTCACCAAGCAGGAGTTCCACTTCTGCGGGTCGGAAATAGCGAGGGTCGATCTCGACGAATTCCTGCCATTCGAGGTCGAGTTTAGAAAAGACCATCTGTAGGAATTCTCGGATTGAGTAAGTGTTACCTGTGGCGATGACGAAATCCTCAGGTTGATGATGCTGGAGCATAAGCCACATCGCTTCGACATAATCTTTGGCGTATCCCCAGTCGCGTTTTGCATCGAGATTGCCAAGGAAAAGTTTTTTCTGTAGCCCCAATTTGATCCGTGTAGCGGCACGAGTGATTTTCCGAGTCACGAAGGTTTCCCCGCGTCGCGGGGACTCATGGTTGAACAAGATTCCGTTGCAAGCAAACAGATTGTAGCTGCGACGATAATTCACGGTTTGGAAGAATGCGTAGACCTTGGCACAAGCGTAAGGGCTCTGGGGGTTGAAAGGTGTGGATTCTTTTTGAGGGGTTTCCAGGACCGCTCCATACATCTCGGAGGAGCTGGCTTGGTAAACTCGGACCGGCTTTTTTTGATTGAGAATTCTGGCTGCTTCAAGAACATTCAAAGCCCCCACTCCGTCGGTCATCAACGTGTAGACAGGCTGGTCGAAAGACACACGAACGTGGCTTTGGGCACCGAGATTGTAGATTTCGTCGGGTTCGAGGTTCAGGACCAAGTTGCTAAGGGCTTGTCCATCGGTCAGATCTCCGTAGTGGAGCAGCAGGCCGGGATATCTTTGTAGAGGTGGTCGATACGTCCGGTGTTAAAGCTTGAGCTGCGTCGCACCAGTCCATGCACGAGGTAGCCTTTTTCGAGCAATAGTTCAGCTAAGTAGGAGCCATCTTGTCCGGTGATCCCGGTAATCAATGCGGATTTGCCCATCGTGTCGTTCTTTCCTTAGATTCTTTCTATAAAAACCGCTGGCCATCTGGTTTCCCGACCGGCCGATAGAATACCGGGAGTGGAGGTTATTTGCTACGTAGGTTTCCTCGTTCGATCCGAATTAGAAAATCCTGATAGGTGCGAACCAATCCGTCATCGAGTTCGATTTTGGGATTCCAACCCGTTGAAAAAATGAGGCTCGGGTCGGTACGTTTCAGGGGGGTCCCGTCGGGTTTGCTGGTATCTAGGCCGAAGTTTCCGGTGTATCCAACGGTCTTGGCGATTCGTTTTGCAAGTTCCAGGATCGAGATTTCCTGTCCGGTCCCTACGTTGATCCAGTCCGGGGGCGATTCGAGAGTCAAAAGATGAACCAGTGCCCTTGCAAGATCATCCACGTAGAGGAACTCCCTTCGGGGAGTTCCCGTCCCCCATAGTGTAACACTTGGGGCGTTTTGCATTTTGGCTTCGTGAATGCGTCGTAGCAGGCCTGGGATCACATGGCTGTGCTCGGGATGGTAGTTGTCGACTGGCCCATAAAGGTTCGTGGGCATGGCGCTGTGGTATACCGCTTTGAATTGGGTTCGGTAGTACTGGCACAACTTCAAACCGACAATCTTTGCCAATGCATAGGCTTCGTTGGTCGATTCGAGGGGACTCGAAAGGAGGCTCGGCTCGCACAGAGGTTGTGGTGCATGCTTGGGATAGATGCATGTCGAACCTAGGAACAGAAACCTTTGGACTCCGTTTCGGTGGGCCGATTCGATCGCGTTGATGGCCATCCGAACGTTCTCGGAAAGAAACTCGACGGGGAACGAGGCATTGGCAAGGATTCCGCCTACTTTTGCGGCTGCGAAAATGACCGCATCAGGTTTTGTTTCTTGAAAAAAACGTTCGACTTCACTGGCTTGTGTCAGATCAAGATCCTGCCGCGACCGTAGAACCAATTCGACTTCTGGGTGTTGGTTTTGCAGCAATCGGCAGACCGATGCGCCCACCATTCCTTGATGGCCCGCAATGAATAATCGTCGGAAGGGAAATCTCATCTGCCTACCATCTTGAATCGGCGGTGTGGATTGCGTCGTACTTGACTCGACCCTAAATTGGGATGTGATTTTAGACGTAAGTTACCTCATGCGGAATAGTAGGGCAGGCCCCATGGACGTCATTCCTTGTTCAATCGAGCGTACAGAGCGCGGTGGTATCAAGATCCAATGGAGCGATTCGTCGGCTTGCGAATGGACCCCGGTCGAACTCAGGTCTGCGTGTCCTTGTGCGACCTGCAAAGAAAAGAAAAAGGGGGTTGAGGAGCGTCAGGCCGATCGAAGTGGTGGGTTGCTTCAAGTGATCCCCCTCCAGGAAGCACAACCTCTGCGGATCGACTCGATGCATCCTGTGGGTAATTACGCCTATAATGTGCGGTTCTCCGACGGACACAGCTCAGGGATCTTCGGATTTGCGCTATTGAGAAAGTCGTCGAGCGCTTAGCGCAGCGGCTCTGGATCGAGAGCCTCTACTTCTCTTGATTTGTACCTGATCGGTACTCTTCGATCGCCCAATGCGCTAGCTCCACAAGATCCTGGTTCGGATGGTTCGTGAATTTTTGGATCCAAGGAAACGCGGAGGGCTCCCGAAGGTTCGCAGCGACGATCAGAGCGTTGCGTTGCATGCTCAAAAGTCCCGTTCTCCAAAACGGCGTGTCGCGATAGAGATTGTCGAAACGGTCTTGATCCAAGCTCAGCCAGTGGGAGCAATCGGATTTTTCTTGGACTTCAAAAGGCTTGATTTCCTCCGGAATTACGGCGTTTATACGTTGATTCCAGGGGCATACCATTTGGCATATGTCGCAGCCGAAAATCCAAGGCCCCAAGGAGGGACGAACGGCTTGAGGGATTTGACCTCGATGTTCGATGGTCCAGTAGCTGATGCATCGATTCGCGTCGAGCACGTAAGGCGAGGCGAAAGCACCAGTCGGACATGCGTCGAGACATGCCGTGCACGTCCCGCAATGGTCCTTTGCCCGAGGAACTTGGTTACCGGCGATGTCGGCTTGAGTGAGGATTGCACAAAGGAAAAAATAACTTCCGATCTGCCGATTTAACAGCATCGTGTTTTTTCCGATCCAGCCAAGCCCTGATTGGTTAGCAAAATGACGCTCTAGGATGGGGGCCGTGTCGACCACAGCGCGCGTCATGCATCTGGGAAACATCGTCCGAAGCTCTCGAACCAGAGGCTTGAGCTTTCTGCGGATCCAAACGTGATAATCGACTTTGGCCGCTGCATAGGATCCAAAGGTCGGATTGGATAAGGGGCCTAGGCGTCTTTTTCTGCCCAGCTTGATTACCGAATTCGTACCGCAGTGCCCTTGGTAGGGAAGGGTCAAAAGCACGACGGTTCGGCATCCGGCCAAGACCCCTGAGGGGTTCTGGTAAGCCTTTCTTCGTTTTTCCAGGTAACCCATCGAGGCTGCGTACCCGAGATCGAGCCATTCGCAAAACTGCGGATAAGTTCGAGCCTCTTCGGATGCTGCAAAGCCCACGGAGTGGAAACCTTGAGCTTTAGCAAAATCCTCGATTTGTTTTCTTGCTATCTCGGCTAGGATCATGACGGTTTTGGATGGCTCGAGGGGTATCGGATTGGTCTCCTCGTGATGAAAATTGTCATCGATTTGGACAATCGTACACCCCATGCTTGGGTCTGTGTGGATGACCGGTGTGGGTTGCTCGTATACTAAGGCCTCCGCGTTAAACGAATCTTTCCCGAAATCGCTGAAAATCTTAGGCTACCAATGAAAAAAAAGGAATTATTGCTGACTTGCCTTACCGGGCTTGTCATGCTCGAGTTTTGCCCGATGGCCCCGGCACAAGAACCCAAAGTTGGCTTGCAGCTTGCGACCGACACCGAAGCGCAAACGCGTATGGAACGCGCAGCGATCGCTTTTTTGAGGCAAAGTCAGGGGACCGACGGCTCGTTTAGTTCCCAAGCCGGGCCTGGGGTTACCGGACTTGTCGCTGCTGCTCTATTGTCCACTGGAGTACCTGGAAACGATCCGATGGTGGAAAAAGCGATCAGCTATTTGCTGAATACCAAACGACCCGACGGCGGTTTGTATGCCGAAGGTTCGAGGCATGCGAACTACGAAACCTGTTTGGCGATTATGGCCCTTTCGAAAGCCAATCAAGCGGGGACCTATAGCGATATCCTGAAAACTGCCCAGCGATTTGTTCAGGGGGAACAATGGGATGAAGGGGAGGGGATTGGTCCTAAGGACCCGGCTTTCGGAGGAGCAGGTTACGGTAGTAAATCCCGACCAGATCTTTCGAACACCGCTTTTTTTATCGAAGCCCTGCGTTCGACGGGAGTCGAGGATTCCGATCCGGCGATCCAAAGAGCTTTAGCATTTGTAAATCGTTGCCAAAATTTGGAATCGCCAGCCAACGATACTCCTTTTGCGTCGAAACTCAACGACGGGGGATTTTACTACACCCCAGCAGCAGGTGGCGAATCCATGGCCGGTAAAGATGAGGCCACCGGGGGACTGCGGTCCTACGCATCGATGACCTATGCTGGCCTCAAAAGCATGCTTTATGCAGGTGTCGGTCCTGATGACTTTCGCGTAAAGGCAGCTACGAAGTTCCTAAAGAAAAACTACAGCGTTACGAACAACCCGGGGATGGGCCCGGCAGGGCTCTTTTATTACTTGCAGACAATGTCCAAGGCACTTGCTATGGTCGGGGCAGATACCTTTGAGTCCGACTCCGGTTCCCGCTCTTGGAGGTCGGACATCCTCCAACAATTACAGAAAACGCAAAACGTCGACGGGTCCTGGACCAACCCAGAACCTCGATGGATGGAGGGTGATCCTAACCTTGTAACCGGGTACGCTCTTTTGACCCTGGCGAACCTAAAACCAACGCCTAGCAAAACGCCTACTAAGTAGGGCGATCTACTTCGATCGCCAAAGGCGTCTTCTAGCCAGTAGAGCAACCAAACCCGATCCGGCCAACAAGACCGATGCTGGTTCTGGAACCGCCGTCGAGCGATCGAATTGGATAAAGAAGTTCGCGACATTCCCAGAGACATTTGCAGGGACCGTGAAGCCAGAGTTCGTGATTCCAACAAGCCAAAAATCAAGTCGGTTGTTGGCTGCAAGCGAGTCGTGGATCGCAACCCCTGCCGGGACGCCGATTTTAAACGGAGGGGTGTTCGAGGGATTTCCCGGGACAAACACCACCTGAGTGTCTGTTTGGTTCGAATTGCTAACTCTTATCCCCGTATCGATCATCTTGCCCTGGCTGAACGCGGAATCGAAATTCGAGTTCCCGTCACCTGCGAATAACTGCACGTTGGTAGCTTGGGCTAGCGTAACGATCGCATACATCGAGTCCATCCGGCGGAACGGTCCTCCATCGACGCCGTTGAATAGGCGACCGAGGTAAACCGCTCTTCGCAGCCCAAAATCCTCCGCAACTCCCGATTGCTGAGTGAACTCCTTGATGATGTCTGCAGTTGCAATACCCCAGGACGAAAGGATCAACAACAAGGATCCAACCGACGTCGAAACCGAAAGGGTGGAGCGGAACATAGATTCTAGCCTTTGCTGTTCGAAAATTTTAGGTTCCGATTTCGCTTCCATGATCTTGCACCACGAAGAAGCCAGAGGCTCAATCCTGTGAAGGCGATACTTGTGGAAGGCTCCGGAACAAACTTAAGGTCTAGCGTGGAATCGTATCTGGTGATTACCACTATTGGAAACGGGCCAGATAAATCAACGTACTCACCAAACGCTGGTACCGTGATGGCGGTCAAAGTATCGCTTACTAACCATGCGTCTAGACGGGAACTCGGATCGCTCGCAAGGATCGCTGACAACGCCAGATTTTGAGCATTGGTCAGATTTACAAAGTCGGTTTGCTTCTCGACGATACCAAGACCCGATGGAAAAAGATTGTAAGAAATCCTAATGTCAGTTCGGATTGCATCGCCTGTAATCAACGCTTGGTCTAGGTTGGTTTCACCCAACTTCGCGAAAACGATCTGGGGAGCCAAGTCGCCGATGGCTTCCGGCGGAAGTTGTACGGAAAGACGAATGCGTGCTTCGATGAAGTCTAGTCCACCTAGCCCGTTCGGGAAGTTGAAGTCAAAAGTCCCAATTTTCGAGGCGGATCCGTTGTTTGAATTGAAACCAATCTTGGTTCCATTCTGGTCAACCGTACTCGTCGCTATGCCAGCCCGGGCTCCTGGAATCAACAAGGTTGATGCGATCAAAATACTTAGTAACACCGCGATTTTGATCGCATTCATGCTGGCTAAGTCCTAACATTTGAGCTGGAGGGTTGTATTTCGAAATCGCAATCGATTCAACTCCATGGTAAACCGCTCGAAGCTTCGAGCAAGAAAAACTTCCATTTAGCAATCTGAAACATGGGCGTTTTAGGCTAAGCGGGGCGAATGGGAGGGTTGCAGGGGTTTTTGCGGTGGTGTTAGGACAGATTGGTGGGGTTAGGATAACTGATGCTAGCGGCGTTCATTCGGTGGTTGGATAGAAGGTATGAACCATTTCTTGGAGAAATAGAAGTGACTCTCGCATTTCCCCCATGCCGTTCATCCCATCTTCGATGCTTATCCAACCTGAGTATCCACTTGCAGAGAGCCGACGAAAAATCTCTGGGTAATTGTTCAGTCCCTTGCCCGTTACCCCATGAAGCAGCAGTTTTGAGTACCCCGCACTCCCCTCGGCATGTTTCAGGTCGTCGAGACTCGCTCCGGGTGCAAGATATCGGTCGCTCGCGTGCATGCTGACGACCCTGGGCAAGACTGCATCGAGTAACGCCAAAGGGTCATCGCCCGCGACGACCGCGTTGCTCGGATCGTATTGGACGCCGAAATTCGAGGATTCGGGTATTCGAGCCAGTAACGCCAAAAAAACTTCCATCTTCTGAGCGAACTCAGGATAGAGCCAGAATCCGTCCTTGTAGTGGTTCTCGATTCCCAACACCACTCCGAGCGACTGCGCCGTCGGAATACATGCCAAAATTCCCTCCGAGGCGTAATCTAATCCTCGCTGAAGATCTACCTCGGGCCACCTTTGTCCACTGAGCACTCGACAAACTGTACCGGCCCCCCCGAGTTTGAAGGCAACCTCTATCATTTTCTTTTGGTATTCGACCGCTGCGAGCCGCTTGGACCTCTCTGGATGGGTGAAATCGGGTGAACAGCAAAGCATGGGCATCTCGAAATTGCACCGGGAAAGCTCATCGGACAATCTTCCCAGAAACGAATCGGTCAGCTCCCATAAAAAACCTTCATACATTTCCAGCCCCTCGGCTGGTAGGTCCTTGGCCATCTGGATCCAATCGAAAACGCTCATGGTCCGTTTTTGGGATATCTCCTCGAGATAGCATTTTGGAAAGGCACTGATCCGGGGCCGTTTTTTCATTCTTGAAACTTCGTTGGATGTGAGGAAAAATCAAAGTTTATGTTAGCTCGGCGAAAAAAAGCAGCGGCTATCAGGGACTTGGACTCGATCCAGGATTCCACCCGCGTAAGCTTTTGGGGCAAGTATAGCTCAACGCCGCAGACTTTCGAAAAAACAGAGAACAACACCAGGTATCATCCCTGCTTATTCAAGTCGATTGGTATCGCTAAAATTGGAATTGGATTCATGACCTGACCGAATATCCTTCCTGATTTACCAAATTCATGACCCAACTTGCTCCGATTTCCCTTGTACGCAGGCTTCGGAGGAATAGACTAGAAGCCAGACGGACTTTTTCCTGCATCGATTTACTTCCAACGTCGCTATGTCCAAAACCAACCTTCGTTTGCACCTGATCGCTTCGCTAGCTCTTGCTTTCACCACCCAAGGAACCTGGAGCTTGGCACAAGACGCAGTCGCGACTGCTCCAGAGGCGCTTGCACTGCCTGCAGTCCAAGCACCACTCGAGCAGGCAACTACTGAGCAATATGCGGATGGGTTGAACCATCACCAGTGGATTCATTTGGCTTCGGATGGATCGTTTTGGGGGACGCTTGGGACTCCGGCAGGAGAAAACCAAATCAAACAAAGCGGAATCGAATTGGCTCTGGTACAAAATGGCCAAAGGGTCGCTTGGGTCACCACGGCCGAAGACGGTTCCTTTCGCTTCTCGGATATCAAGCCGGGTGTTTACGCCCTGGTTGCTCAAAATCCAAGCACTCTGGCGGTGATGTCCCTGACAATTCTTGATCCTTCCGCAGGAAAGCACCTGCCGAGCGGAATCCAAATACGATCACTAACCCCTGCGACCGATCGCATTGTGTCGCTCATCCGAAGCGGTTCGATCCCACGGAACACTGGCGTCGAGCAACTTGATAAAGACCCCGTCGGCGAAGGCAGAAAGTTTTGGAACAGCGGACGCATTGCAATCGACGAGAATGGCGGTGTTCGCGGACGGGTATCTGTTCCCGGTGGTGGTAGAGACCTGAGCGGGACGCAGATTTACCTTACCCACGCCGGTAATGAGGTCGCAAAGACTCGAGCAGATCGCGATGGAAACTACCGCTTCGATAACATCCCACCAGGAAACTACGGGTTTGTTGCTTCGGGGCCTGCAGGGATCGCCGCCCTTGGCTTTGTCGCGGTGGGCAAAGGGGGGGATGATAGTGGTTCGAGCACTTCGATCGCTCAAGACGGCCGTAAATTCGTTCATGCCTCGGTCCAACAAGATGCAGTTCCAGCTTTGAACGTCGAACTGGCTTCTTGCGATTGCCTCGGGGCCTCGATGGTCGCCCAAACGGAGATCCCCTTCGAAGAAACTTGCTGCCCGCTGCCAATGTCCGGTTGTTGCGGAGTCGCAGGAGGCAACGGCGGTGGAGGTGGTGGCGGAGGTGGAGGTATCGGTGGTGGATTCGGCGGTGGTCTCCTACCGCTGGCGCTAATCGGTGGTCTGACTGCGGTAGGCTTGGCTGTTGCCAACGAGGATGACGACAATTCCCAAGTCATCGTATCGCCTGTTGTTCCCTAAAGTCCAGACAGCAATCAAACCCTCTGTTCAAGTCCTCCGTTGAGCCATACTGTTGTCGCTCAAGGGTTGAACTGTGATTTCTGGTTTTGCAACGTGTTTTTATCCCGTTGCATGTGGACCTATCGGTTCTAGTCGCTTTCCTACGGTACAATTCTCTTGACAGTTCCCGCTCCGAACTGCCATCATCGGTGCATCCTCTGCGACGATGAATGGTTACTCCATCGCGAACCCTTAATTGTATCGCCATCCCCGGACCATGTACCCGAAACTCCTCTCTTTCGCTTTGGGCTATCTACTCGGCCTCGACGCGATGGTTCATGCTCAGACTCCTTCCTCTCCCACTTCGAGTTCCACCCGTCCAGCATCCAAAGTCTACCCATTGGACGCTGTCGTCGACAAATCCGGCACTGCGTGGATCGTGGATCGGAATAAGCCTGGAGTTTGGACCTACCAAAACAACGAACTCAAACTTGAAGTGCCCGGGAGCAATAAGTTCCGTCAACCGCTCAATGCCGTCCGTTGCCTCGCGATTTCACCCACCGGGGAGATCGCTTTGGGGGATCCGGCGACGCGCGAGGTCTACCGCAAAGATGCCGATGGCAAATGGACTGGAACACTCGATGCTACGATCGGCATTCCCGTCGATTTGGCTTTCTTAAGCGATGGTTCGCTCCTGATCGCTGATCTTGAACGCCGTGTCTTGTGGAAGCAAACTGCCGTAGGTTCGAAGCCAGTGATCTTTGCCAAGGTCAACCCTCGCGGAGTTTTTGTCGATCATGCCGACCGCATCTGGGTGATCTCTCAGGACGAGCAACAGCTCCTGAGGATCTCAAAAGATGGCCAAATCGAGCCAATCGTCTCCAAGCGAGTTTTCGAATTTCCACACCAAGTCGTCGTAAACTCAAAGGATCAGATCTGGGTAAGCGATGGCTACAAAAAAGGGATCTGGTCGTGGAAACTTGGAGAAGAACCAAAGCTCGTCGTCTCCGGTGAGCCGTTGCAAAATCCTGTCGGTCTATTTCTCGTCGATGATCAGCCCGCGATCGTCGATCCGCACGCTCAAGCCGTCTTCAAATGGACCGAAAGCGGTTTAGTTAAATGGTTTGCCCTTGAAAATAAATAGCATAGGCGACCCTTGCGGCATACTGGTCACGATCGAAGGCTGGGGAGTGAATCTTGCTGGTTGCTATGGCAACGCGCTTCTTCCAACGCCTAATGTAGACCGACTTGCCGCGCACGGTACGGTCTTCGACCAATTCTGGATGCACTCGATCCATCTGGAACCGAATTTACAAGCGATCCTCCAAGGGCTGCAGCCCGACGGCTGGTTAGTCGCTAGCGATAGCCTCCAAGCGATCGGAATGCTCCGTCAACATGAGGGGCTAGACCGAATCGAGGTCTGCCCCTCCTTGCAACAGGAGTCCTTTGAACGT
Source organism: Planctomycetaceae bacterium (assembly GCA_021298315.1). Lineage (GTDB taxonomy): Bacteria > Planctomycetota > Planctomycetia > Pirellulales > Pirellulaceae > JBKCUI01. The sequence goes on along the minus strand of JAJTFC010000020.1, from coordinate 29,390 downwards.
CTCCTGACGGAATCTCTGGAGTGTTGGCTTGAACAACGCCACAAAACACCGTTTCTCTGGATCCACTCCAAAGGCTTGCACGGAACCTGGGATGCGCCCTATGAATTTCGAAAGCTCATGTGTGACAGTCAGGATCCCGATCCGCCTTTAGATCAGGTCCCCCCAGAGCTAGTCCTTTCAACCGATTTCGACCCTGATTTGCTTTTTGGTTACGCCTGCGGTGCAGGTGCGCAGTCGATCTGCATCGATCAAGGTTTAGGGCTGATCCTTCAGACTCTCGAAGAGTTCGGTATCTCCGAAAATTGCTGGATCTCCATGGCCGGAATACTTGGGTTTCCACTCGGTGAACATCGTCGCGTTGGACTTGGCGATCGATCGATGGGTTTCATCAACGGCAATTACCCCATCGCTGACGCATACTCCGAACGTCTCCATACCCCCTGGATCATTCGACCTGCGCAGAAAATGGATCTTGGGATTCGAATAAGCCAACTTCACCAACCGCGTCATCTAGGGCGTTGGATCGAAACGATCACCCAAGAAGGCGGTAGGTTTAGTTCGCACGAGACGAGCCCTCAGGGCCATTTGGCTTGGGCAACCGGAGTCGACGAAATCGCGATATGGACCGAGCGATGGAGTGCAAGATTCGATACCACTGGAAATCCAGAGGGCCGGATTTCGCTTTCCGACGAACGTCTGGGGGAGGTTTACTGCTTTCCTGAAGACCGCTGGCAACAAAACGAGATTGCCAATCGCGTGCCGGAAGTCCAACTACTGCTACGTCAAATAGCCTCACTGTTGCTCGATGCCGTTCCAAGCGTTGACATGCACTCAAGCGAGATTGAAGCTCTGCTCTCAGACCTGCAATCCTTTCGAAGATAACCTCTACGTCGGACGAACCGAAAACCTCTATGCGAAATACGATCAATGCGCTTGTACCCAATCCTTCGGAGCCCATCGCTAGGGTGTACATGCCGCGTCCAAGCAGGCATCCGAATATCTTTCGAAAGCGAATCGAACGGGCCGAGGGGAACCCGCAACCTGGAGATTGGGTTGCCGTCTACGCGACGGATATGGACCCTAACGAGAATCAACAAAAGCATGAGCCTCTCCTCTTTGGGTACGGGATCTATAACCCTAGATCCGAGGTCGCCGTCCGTCTCTACTTCTGGCAAACCCAGCTTCCGACCCTTGCCGATTGGGATGCGCTCCTGAGCCAAGCAGTCCACCTTAGACATCATACTCTGCAGATTCCGAAAACCACCAATGCCTATCGAGTCCTGCATGGCGAATCGGATGGATTCCCTGGGCTGGTTGTCGATCGATATGGGGATTGCCTAAGCGCCGAGGTTTTCAGTTTGGGAATGGCCCAACGAGCCACAGAGATTCTCGAACGCTTGCATCCTTTGCTCGGTACCAAGCATGCATTGGTTCGCCCCTCTCCTCAGTTCACGAGCCAAGAAGGTGGAATCTGGCAGGATTCGAAGTCTGAACAGTTTCCTGCGTACGTGACGATCGAAGAGAACCAGGTCAAGTACCGGATCCATTTTGGTACGGGACACAAAACCGGATTTTTCTGCGACCAACGCGAGAACCGCGCGATCCTGGCAAGTCATGCCGCCGGGAAAAGTGTGCTCGATGTTTGTTGCTATTCCGGGGGCTTCTCCGTCGCGGCCGCGAAATCGGGCCAAGCCTCCGAGGTTGTCGGAGTCGACCTTGACGAAGAAGCCTTGGTCATGGCCAAGAAAAACGCTGATATCAATGACGTTCGAGTCCGATATGTCCATGCGGATGCGTTCGCCTACATGCGCGATATGGCTCGAAATAACAGACAATTCGACATCGTCGTCCTCGACCCTCCGAAACTCATTCGATCCAGGACCGAACTCGAAGAGGGAACACGCAAGCATATCGACTTGAACCGTCTTGCGATCCAACTGGTCAAACCCGGTGGGATCCTGCTGACCTGCTGCTGTGCCGGACTGCTCGATGGCCCTTCGTTCATGCAAGTGGTCCAAAGTGCCGCCAGAGCTACCGGAACGAATCCTGACGGAACAAGAGCTCGGGGCAGAGTCGTTCAGATTTTTGAAACCCGATCGGCCGCGATGGACCATCCGGTCGCAACTCACTGTCCAGAAACCGGGTACCTCAAAGCCTACTGGTGCAGGATTCTCTAGGGCTTCTCGGGGGAGTCAACAGCCGTCGTGGCCGTCGTAAGTCGTCCACGGCTTCAGCAGTCGAGGCCATCTCCCAATCGCCGCGCCTCGATTTCGAATGGATTGTCCCAATAAGGGTCCTTTCGCTGGAGCTTGAGCAACAAACCCACTCCAAGATACATCGGTACAAAGAGCAATCCCCATCGTTGGTATTGATCCACATGGACGCGTTCATGGTTCCACGTCTCGATGAACGTTTCTTTGTCACGTGCCAAAATCGCATGACCAAAAGTCATTGCAGCAGCACCCCCTAGCACGGGAGCCCTGATAAGTAGGCGTTCGACGGCTGGCCCAAAGACTCCGATGGTGCCTCGATGCACGATCAGACTGCGACTGCCTCGGATGGGAATCAAGTACACAAGAAGCCCCAAAAGGGTGTAGGGTGAGGGCCACAGGTAGCACCAGAGTGTCTGCAACTGGTTCCAAAGACGCAGGCTCAACACTTGCTTACTCGATTGCACTTTTCTTGCGAAGAAGGCCTACGATCAGTAGGACCACCGCCAAAGCCCCAAAAGCGATCAAGGCAGGGCCATGCGAAAAGAGGAACGAACGATAGACATCCCCTTGTTCTGCCAGCATCTTGCCCTTCTCTTCCCATCCGAGCCAATTGGAAAGGTCCAAAGCTTCCAACCATTCCTTTTTAAAGTTCAAAAAGGAAATCAAAACCGCCGCGATCGCCCCGCCGGCGATGTATCCGGAACTCAGCAATACCGCAGGACTCGAATCGTCCTCTTTGTCTTTGGGGACTCGATGGAACGAATCGACCAACCAGCGGATGATCCCGCCGACAAAGATGGGTGTCGAAGCTGAAAGTGGCAGATAGACCCCTACGGCAAACGGCAAACTGGCCACACCACTGAGCTCAAGCGTGATGGCAATCACGACACCGATCAAAACCAGGCCCCATGGGAGTCTCCGATCGAGAATGCCGTCGATGATCAATTGCATCAAGACTGTTTTGGGCGCATCGAACTTGCTTTTTGAAACATCTCGTCCCTCGTCATCCTGCTTCAAACTGCCGTTGATCGCAGGGTCGACAAGGTACACCGGGGTTCCTTGCTCATCGAGCAAATACCTGCCTGGCGGAACAGCCTTGTCGGTCTCGGCTCTGCCGAGATTCAGGACATAGTACTGGTTTTTGTCCTCCGAGTAATCCCCCGAATGCACGTTGTCTTTCGGTAAGCCTGTGACATCGAGTTTGATATCCTTGTAAGGCTTGACGGCATTTTTGCTATAGGTTGTGTTGGCTTCGTTCAAGGCTAAGAGAACAAGACCAACGACAAGTGCGCTGGTCAGTGCACCGATCAGGATGGCGATCTGTTGGGATCTAGGGGTCGCACCGATCAAATGACCGGTCTTGAGAGCCTGAGCCGTACTGCCGCCGTTGGAGGAGGCGATGCAGACCACACCAGCGATCGTCAGGGCGGTGAGCTTGATTTCCTTGTTGATGCTGAGCCAACCAAAGCCGTCGAGCGCCAGCAAGATCAGACAGGTCAGGAGCAACGTAGCGACCGTCATTCCTGAGATCGGATTCGACGACGAGCCGATTTCGCCGGTCAGACGCGACGCAACCGTGACGAACAAGAACCCGAAGACGACAATCATCATGGCGGCCACTAGTCCTGTGAACCCGAAGCCCAAGCCGAGTTGCGGCACGGCCATCAAGGATGCTACGAGAATAAGACTTGCAGTGAGCACCAATGGAATGGGCAAGTCCGTATCGGTACGAAGCTTACGGGTTCCTTGGCCTGATCGGCTTGAGACCAAGTCGCGAAAGCTGGTCACCACGGCTCCAAGAATCACTGGCATGGCCTTGATCATGCTCAGGATTCCACCGGCCGCGACCGCCCCTGCTCCGATGTAGAGGATGTAGGAGGACCGCAATTCACCGGGCGACATGTCCCGGATTAGCTTCGTACCGGGTTCGACAATCGTGGTTAATCCCTCGCCAAAAGTCACGATCATTGGAGCGATGACCAAGTAAGCCAGAACGCCACCTGCAACCATGATGCTCGCAATTTTCGGGCCGATGATGTAACCGACACCGAGCAAGCTCGGGGCCACTTCGATCGAAAGCGCAGCGCCTTTGAGTCCTACGGTTTTCCCCGCCACGGTTGAGAATAGAGGCATGGACGCCTCTTCTCGCCAGAATTTAAGTGCCTGCATGGCGAACTGGTAGAGGAACCCAAGTCCGAATCCGGCGAAAACCATTGAGGCAGTGGCCCCTCCCTTTTCTCCTGCCAGGAGGACCTCGGCGCACGCCCTACCTTCGGGAAACGTGAGTTTGCCGTGCTGCTTGACGATGAAGGCTTGTCGAAGCGGGATCATCAGCAGGATCCCGAGCAACCCGCCGAAGATGCTGATGGTCATAACCCGTACGACATCGATATCAAAGCCAAGCAAAAGCAGGGCTGGCATGATCAGTCCAACACCAAAGGCCAGCGACTCCCCAGCCGACCCGGTGGTTTGGACGATGTTGTTTTCCAGAATGGTGGTTTTTCGAAGCCCAGTGACTTGGCTGATCGCTCGAAAAAGAGTGATCGATAAAACGGCTACCGGAATGGAGGCCGATACGGTCAGACCAACTTTGAGCACCAGATAGATCGACGAAGCTCCGAATACGATTCCAAGCAACGCTCCGATGAGCACTGGAAACCATGTTAACTCGTGGACATTGGATTCGTCGGCGATGTAGGGTTTGAAGTCGGACTGGTTCTCTTGCATGCGACGAGGCCTTATTCTTCCCAAACCCTACCCACTAAACCCGAAACAAAATGGCGTTCTATACCACCTAGAGGTTATTTCACGCCATGCATCAACTTGTTGACGAAAGGTGAAATCACCAGATAGAGCAGTCCGAAGCCTGCACCGAGCCACCACAGTTGCGTGAACACGGTCGCATACTGATCCATGTTGCGAACTTCATTTTCGCCATGGCCCCCACCGCCTTGGGATGCCAACGCGGCGATCAAACCTGCGAAATAGTTCGCCATGGCCGTGGAGAGAAACCAACCCCCCATCGCCATACCGACATCGCTCGGTTTGGCCAGTTTGGTGACCATGGACAGACCGATCGGAGAGAGGCAGAGCTCGGCGACGGTATGGATCAAGTAAGTGACTCCGAGGATAGTCCAAGCGACCTTAGCGTTCGGAGCAGTCCCCTTGATGGACCATACCAACACATAGAAGCCCAAGCCGACACAAAACAGTGCGATCGCGAATTTCGCTGGAATGGACGGATTCATGCCCTTCTTGTCGAGCCAAGGCCAGAGCATGGCAAACAAAGGAGCAAGAGCGATGATGAAGAATGCATTGAAGCTCTGGAAGAGCGAGAAGTCAAAAGGGGACTGCACGAAGTCTCTAGCAAAAAAGTTCAGTGAGGATCCTGCTTGTTCAAACAATGCCCAAAACAGAATATTTGCCACGAACAGAACCATCATGGCGATGTAGCGTTGAAGCTGTACTTTCTCGCCACTTTGGATGCCGCTGACGATGAAATAGACGATCAAGCCTACCATCATCGCCATGAGTACATAGCCAAGCAACGCGCTCTGGCTGAGCAAGAGAAAAATGATCGGAACAATCGCCAAGGCACCAGCAAGAACGATCAAGATCGGTCCGAGACCTTCACGTCCTTTGGGGGGAAGACCAACGGCCCCTAGCATCCCTTTATTGAACTGGAAGATGATGATCCCGAGAATCATCCCGATTCCAGCGGCGAGAAAACCATATTGTCTACCGTACCACACACCGATCATCGAGGCGCAGAGGATCGGTGCAAAGAACGCTCCGGCGTTGATCCCCATATAGAAGATGGTAAACCCCGAATCACGACGTGGGTCCTGCGGTGAATAGAGCTTCCCAACCATCGACGAAATGTTCGGTTTGAACAATCCGTTACCCGCCACCATGATCGACAGTCCGATGAGGAAGGTATTGAGATCTTTGAAGAGAAGCAGAAACATCCCGACGGCCATCAAAAATCCACCCAGGAGGATCGAACGCTGATATCCCAAAAATCGATCTGCGATGAGTCCCCCGAAGATTCCCGTGGCGTAGACCAACGAAGTAAAGCCTCCGTAGGTAAGGCTAGCTTGCTTCTCAGCGAGGTCCTTGGCCAAACTCCCGAAAAACGTATCCGCAACGTACACGGCCAACATGGCGCGCATCCCGTAATAACAGAATCGCTCCCAGAATTCGGTCGAGAAGAGCATCCAAAGCGAACTTGGATGACCCAAGTATTCCCCCGCCGGAGGTGCGACGTAGCCGGGAACTTCGTTGGTCGAGAGACCTGCGCGTTGGTCGGATAGATCTGTGGACTCGTACGGATTGGTCTCGCTTGGGGTATTACTCATCCAAAAAATCTCCTAGGCCTTGACTCACTGGCTCAGTTTCAAAAGGGGTTTCGTATCGGTATCAATTACGCAGGCAACACACTTTTCATCTTCTTCAGACCCACGGTGGCATTTTCCAGCGGATCAAGCTTCCAGTACTCGCGATTGAAGAGCTCCAGAGAAAGCACTCCGTTGAACCCACTTGCCATAACGGTCTTTAAGATCTGGCCAATCGGAGCGATACCGTCGCCAGGGTAGACCCGATCTGCATCGGAGATCTTGTCTCGCACCATGTCCGGATAGTCGTTCATGTGGAACACCGGAATCTTGGTCCCAGCAAGCAACCCAAGGTCGTTGAAGTTCGATCCCCCTTTGTACAGATGGTAGACGTCGGGCAGCACACAAGCATCCGGGTGCTGGGCCGCGGCCGCTACATGCAACACCTCCGATAACTTCGATAGATTCTTGGAGAAACCCCACACCTCGAGCATGGGTAGACAACCGACGGCTCGTCCAAGCTCGAGCAGGGCTCGATAACGCTCGCCAGCGACATCGAGATTGAGCAAATCGCCATCGACGGCGCCCGCAGGAGGGGCCGCAATTCGCTTGCCACCTAGAGCCACCACAATCTCCATTTCCTTCTTGGCCTGCTCCAACGCTTTTTTGTGTGCGTCCAAGTCGGTCAAGATCCAAGGTGCAAAGGCAATCGCGCTTTCGAGAGTCAATCCCGCATCAGCCATCCGCTTGCGCAAGTCGCTGAGATTGCCCCCGGCAGAGGTGTATTTGTCGACATCCCTGAGCCAGATCTCTAAAGAGTCGTACCCAGCTTTCTGAGCGATGGATACCTGTTCGACAATCGGGATGACTTCGCCATGAATGGTGCTTGTATTCAGACAGTATTTCAATTTTGAAACTCCAGGGAGGTTGGTTGAGGGCGTTGATGCTTGGGAGACCAACGAGGAATTCATGGTCGCGCCAAGGACCACGGCTCCTGCGGCTACGTTGAACACATCGCGTCTTGGAATCCGGCCGGATTCGCGACTTGGGCCGAGCGTTGTTTTAGGCTTCAACGAGGAATCGTCTTGAGTTGCCATTCTTCTTGTATCGAGAGAGTTTCGGTCGGCTGCGTTTGGAAATCGCTTTGACGCAGTTCAGTAAAACAAGGATTGTATCAGATTTTTCAACGGATATCCCCTACGCGAATGCTCTCTGGAACGAATGCCAGAGCGTATGCTCCAGCGATCAAACCCAGGAGCAAGTCACCGGTCAGGAGAATATAACCCATTCCAAGGAGGATCGTAAAAAGGACCCCTAGACTTCGAAACCTTCGATTGCAAAGACATAACAAGCTTAACGGATGAAGCATCAAGAAAGCCAAGCCGATGCATTGCCCGAGCTCAGAGCTCCTGGATACCTTCCCGAACCACCCAGAGCCTTGCTCCGAAAGCAGTCCAAGAGCTTCTCCGTTCCACCAAACCGGTTGCTGGAGCATGCTGGCAAGCGACAATCCGACCCATAAAACCCAATGAATTTGCAGGCATCGTAGGGCGATGTTGGCAAGCACACTGCATCGATCTGCGGATTCCTTGTGCGAACGCTTTAGCAAAAGCGACGCACCAGGCTCAATCGCCAAATAGAAAAGTGCGGCGGACATAAGGAGCTCCGATGGCATCGTCAACCAAGGGGCCCGATGATGAACCATCATCATGCAAGCCCAAGCCAAAATCGGAGCGCTGCGATGTCCAATTCCCAGGAACATCAGAACGCTCGCCAAGAATCCGATCACGCACACTGCCTGGCCAGCCAACGGACTGGTAAGCCAGTACAAGATGGACCAGCGGTATTGGCTACCTGTATCGGGCATCCCTTGGCCGATCAAATACCGACCCGCTTGGGATCCTAGCCAGCCGTCCCCCGAGAGCCACTGGGGAACCCAAAACAGATAGGACACGAATTGAAACGCAATGGTCAGCCCAAAGAGCTGCCTTACCCGGTCCATTGTGCCCAAAGTCACCGGAGAAAACCAAAACTCGTTCCAGGTTTCTGGCAGTTGCTTGAGTCCATGCGCAAAGCTCGCCGGTTCAGTTCGTTCCACGCATCGCTCCCAACTCCGCTGAATCTCTAGTACCAGGGTTGCTCGCTCCTGTCGGATTGCTCGACGAAGTTTGTGCTCGCCTCACCGGGACGGTCCTGGTCGAGTCCATCGAAGGCACCAGTGTCAATTCCCCGTTTGCCAATGGAATTACGGTTGCCTGATAAAGCATCCCGTTGCCCTTGCCCGTGGAGTCCTTGGAAGTAAAGCGAATTTGGTCGATCTCCAACCCCTGGGATCGGGCGCGCTGGACCAAAGAAAGAGCGATCAATCCGAAGCCTTCCTCATCCTCGTTGCTCGCAAGGGCGCCTGCAAGTTGCGAAAGACGCCTCCAGCGGGCGTCCGAACTGGCCGAATCGATCCAAGCAGTCCAAGTCCGGCTGCTGCGGTCGCTGCGGTAGTCGATTTGGACAGGTCGATCGAAGGATTCCGAACCGACGATCGACATGGGAAGCAACTCGGTGTACCAGCCCAAGCCAACAAGGTATGGCTGTATCTTTATAAGCAAATTGTCGGCAATCGGCATGCGACTCAAACTGTTGTTCGAGAAGTAGACCAACGAGATCAATCCGAAATGAAGGACCAGGGCCAACGACACCGCAGCCCGCAACCAAGCGGGCCATCGGATGGTCCGACGGTTGGTGTCCGGTTCAAGGGTCATACAAAATCCTAATCTGAGAAAACCATCTGGCGAATTTCACTCTGGAATACCCCTTCGGATCGAAACCAACCCGGACTTCTGCTAAGATACTCGCGGCAATCTCTGCCCGGTTTGTACCTAGTCAACGATGGCTCCCCTCGATGAGCTAAGTGCACAACGCGCTCAACTCCCTTGGGATCGGAGCTAATGGTAATTCGGAAACCTTCGGTACAAAAGGTCGCCTCAAGCGACCTTGGAAGAATCGACCGAAGAAAACGAACGAAGAAATCGACAAGAAACAGCAATACTATGGATCCCAGAAGCACTCCAAGCCCCGAGCCAACACCGACTCGCCAGGACCCGGTCGTCATGGAACTGTCAAGCATTCCTTGTTGCCCAGTCTGTAGTGGCAAACTGGTCGAAATCCGAGCCAAGTACCACTGTAGCCGTTGTCACAGGATCTGCGAGACCTGCTGCGAGGGCGGCCGCGGTTAAGCCTTGACGCTCCAAGCCTACAGGCCATAGACTCTAGAACTTTTCAGACCACTTTTAGACGGGAAATACCTGTGCCAGCGACTTGTGTGATCGGCCTACAATGGGGAGACGAAGCCAAAGGGAAACTCGTCGACCTTCTGGCCCCCAACTACGACGTAGTGGTTCGTTACCAAGGTGGCGCGAATGCAGGCCATACCGTGGTCACGGGCAAGGAAGTCTACAAGCTGCATCATGTCCCATCCGGAATTCTCTCAAGCCATATTCAGAACGTGATCTGCCCAGGGGTGGTGATCGAACCGAATATGCTAATCCAAGAGCTCACTGGGCTCGAGTCGCGTGGAATCAATCCCCGAAGCAATCTGATGATCAGCGAGCGAGCTCACGTGGTGATGCCTTGGCACATGATCGAGGATCGAGCCATCAACAAAACGGTCGTAAGCGGGGAGAGCATAGGAACAACCAACCGAGGCATCGGTCCTTGTTATCGCGACAAAGTGGGGCGAACCCATGCGATCCGCATGGCCGACCTCGTGAGTCCTCTTCTAGCGGACCGAATCCGAGAGATTGTTCAAGCCAAGCGTTCGCTACTGGCACCTTTGGCCAGCCCCGAAGACATCGCACAACTCGACGCCGACAAAATCATCACCCTTTGCAGATCTTGGGCCGATTCTCTCGGAAGCATGATCTGCGATACAACCTACTTTCTCCACGATCAACTCGATGCGAACAAAAAGCTTCTGATGGAAGGAGCCCAAGGCTCGCTGCTTGATATCGACCACGGTACATTTCCATTTGTCACCAGCAGCAACGCTTCTGGCGTGGGAGTTTCGAGCGGATCGGGGGTTCCACCCCGATCCATCGAGCGTATGATCGGAGTCGCAAAAGCTTATTCGACTCGCGTCGGCGGTGGCCCCTTTCCGACCGAATTGCTCGACCCGACCGGTAACAAGATTCGTGAGATCGGACGTGAGTATGGCACGACAACAGGTCGCCCAAGACGCTGTGGATGGTTCGATGCAGTAGCGGTTCGGTACACGGCCCGCCTCAGCGGTGCGAATTATCTATCGCTGATGATGCTCGATGTTCTAAGTCATTTCGAAACACTTCAAGTCTGTGTGGCTTACGAACTCGACGGTCAACGTATCGATCGACTTCCAAGCCAAGCCGACACGCTACGGCGATGCAAGCCAATCTACGAAACACTCCCCGGCTGGAACCAAGATGTTACCAAGGTGCGGACACTCAAAGATTTCCCGACCAATGCCCGCAAGTACATGGACCGCATCTCGGAACTCATTTCGGTTCCCCTAGGAGTCCTTTCGGTTGGACCAGACCGTGAGCAGACGATCTTTCTGATGTAGTCGGTTTCACAAGGTTGGATTGATGGCCATCTTCGGTCGAAAAAAACAAGCCGATAATCAGTCTGGTTCCCTTGAAGCCATCGATCCGGCCCGCTTTCCCAAGCACGTTGCAATCATCATGGATGGCAACGGAAGATGGGCCAAAACTCGGGGACTGCCACGCATCGAAGGACATCGCCAAGGCGCTAATTCCGTCGAAGTCGCCCTGACAACCTGCGGGGAACTCGGAATCCCCTACCTGACTCTCTATTGCTTTTCCAACGAAAACTGGAAACGACCCAAAGACGAACTCGACTTCTTGATGGGGCTCCTCAAAACGTACCTCATCAACCAAACCAAGCGGCTTATCGCCAATGGAGTGCGACTGATGGTCATCGGGCGTCGAGACGGATTGAGCCAAGACGTCCTGGATGTGATGGAACAAGCCATCGATCGGTGCAAGCATGGGACAAAACAAACGCTGGTGCTTGCTATCAACTATGGGGCCCGCCAGGAAATCGTCGATGCGGTTCGGGAAATCTCCCAAGAGGTCGCTAATGGAACCCTCAATCCCAGGGACATCTCTGAGGCGACTATCTCCCAACATCTTTATACAAGCACTCTTCCAGATCCCGATCTCTTGATCCGAACCAGCGGAGAATTGCGAATCAGTAATTTCTTACTCTGGCAAATCAGCTACTCCGAGATTTGGATCACCCCCAAAGCTTGGCCTGAGTTCGGTAAACAGGATCTGATCGAAGCCGTCGGCGAGTTCGTCAAACGGGATCGACGTTTCGGAGGATTGGCCTAAGGTAGCTTCGTCGAAGAGCATTCCAAAAAATGGGGTCGTTCACCAACAACCAATCGCTGGCAATTCTTTGCGTGTTGCTCAGCCTTGTCGCTCTGTACTTGGGCGTCTGGTCCTTCAGGCTATCGCAGCAAATCGGTTTGCTCAAGACGCAATTGCAAGTGGCCCAAGGGGATCAAAAGCTAGCGTTTCACGATTTTTTAACTGGCCTTTTGAATCGACGTGGATGGGATCGATCCTTGCGAATGTTCGTACCGACCGGACCCCAAACCTTGGTGATGCTCGATCTGGATCAATTCAAACAGACCAATGATCGCTATGGGCATCGCGCAGGGGATCGTGTTCTCAAAGAGTTCGCAGACCGGCTCAGAATAGGCTTTGAGCCTTCGGGTGCGATCTTGGCGAGGGTGGGCGGAGAAGAGTTCGCGATTCTCTCGGCGCAGCCCTCGGATCTGCTAATCGAATCGGTGGAGCTTTGGCTAGAAAGACTAAGGAGCTCACCATTTCCAGACAGCTCGCACTCGATCGTCATTCGATGCAGCCTAGGGGTCGCACAGCGGACCGAGGGGGAATCGATCGAGGATTGGCAAGATCGAGCAGATCGGGCTTTGTACGAGGCGAAAGCGTCAGGTGGGAACTGCGTGCGCTTGGCCTGAGTGTCCATTAAGGGAAAAGGCTCGATCCGTGTTCACCGGCAACGCGAAGATCAAAGGGCATTGCGTTTTAGGATGTAAACAACGTCTTCGGTGGTCTCATCGACCTCGATCGGCTCATCGATATCATAGCTGAAGTCATAGGCGGCCTCAATCGTCCAGGTCGGTACCTTCTTGACCAAAGCTGCAAACTGCTTGTAGGTGTAGCTTCGAAGCACCAAACAATCGTCGATTCGCATCGAACCGGTCGGTCGGTAGATATCGAACCGGATATTGAATCGCTCAACGCGAGCTTTAGGATCTTTATCCCGAGGCCACATGCGGGTGTTGACTTGCAGGTGACCGCGCCGAGCGGTCCAACTCTCCTCATCGGTCGTCGGGCCGACGAGTGGGGTTAGGTGGAACCCCAACGCATAGATCCCACCTGGTCGCACTGCCGACGCCATGGCCCGCAGATGCTTGACGGCTTGCTGCTCACTGGATAGATGCCGAAAGGAGTTGATGGTATTGAACGCAGCGTCGTAAGGCTTATCGACCGGGAAATCGCACATGTCAGCGACAAAGGCCGTGGGTTTGATCTCGTGCCGCTTGAGCCTCTGGTTGCAAAATTCGATCGCCTTGGAGTTCAAATCCAGGCCAGCGCAGTGATAGCCACCCTTGATCATGCGGTAAAGCAACCGTCCCGTCCCACAAGCAGGTTCCAAAAGCCGCTTCGTCTTGCCCTTGACATGCTTTGCAAAGGCCGCCTGGAGGAATTTGTACTCGGCTGCCCAATCGCTACCGAAAATAAGGTCGTAGTAGACGGGGTGATCGTAAATGCTTTCTTCGACGGTTTGCATGGGTTGGAACTCGAGGAAGGGGTTGGGACCTTGCTAAGAGTCGATAGAATAATCGAAGCTCGGCTTCCTATGCATAGGGGGACTGAGCTTGAAGCAAGGTTTTCTCCATTTCCCGATCGGCTTCGAATGTCCTGCGGCAGTTTTCAGGCACGACAATACCAGATCTCCCACAGGACCAACTACCGGCACAGTTTTCAAGCGTCCCTGTGCCATAACCAACTCCACCTGCGACCCCGGGAAGTCGCCGGCCAAAAACTCCTCCATTCGGCAATCGAAATCACCCCCGAGCCAGACTATCGAGCCACTAGCTTCGATAGCTTCGGCAACCCGACGGAGTTCTTTAGCATCGAACGCCCACACGCCGAAATGTGTGTCCACTCGTTCTGTGGCGTCGAACGCTCCGAGCCCCACTTTATTCCACTCGCGGGATTTTCGATCGGCGATCTCCAAGCCGATATCCGACGAGCGAATACCTCTGAGTGCCGACAATCGCTCGAATTCCTAGGCCCCTCGCGGTACTGCGCTATCGACCAACAGTTCGAGTCCTTTCTTTCGTCGGTCTGGGATCCGACCTGCGATAGCCTCGTACTGCTCGACTCGATCAATCAACACATCCACCAATCCATCCGCTACGAACCCAGCTCGACCGATGTGACAACTCCGTCCCTGACGGCTCTAAAGAATAGGGTCGGAGTTTGCCAAGACCTCGCCAACGTGTTCATCTCCTGCATGAGAACCGCCGGCATTCCAGCCCGCTATGTCAGCGGTTATCTCGTCACGGTGCCCGCTCCAGGGGAATCCAAACGGATCGGTGCCGATGCCTCTCACGCTTGGGTCAGCGTTTTTCTCGGCCACCTCGGTTGGATCGATTGGGACCCAACGAACAACATCCGCGCCAATTGGGACCATATCACCCTTGCGTGGGGACGTGATTATGCCGATGTTCCACCCATCCAAGGTGTCTACGTCGGGGGCGGCCATACGCTGCTCGAAGTCGCCGTGGATGTTTTGCTAGCAAACGAATCGCTAGCAAATCCATCAAAAGATCTGGAATGATCTTGCCCTGAGTGCACTCAATTTGGACACTTCCGAGCATGGGATTTCGGGTGCCATGGACCCCGAAGCGGTGGGCTAGTTGAGCCTAGGATGGGATCAAGGAGGATCCGGATGGTTGCAAGAAACCGAGCGACAACGAAATTATTCTGGATGCTTCTCAGTTGGATAACCTGCGGCATTCTAACAAACCCCTTGGCTTTGGCTCAGGTTGGGGATTGCCTAGCGATTGTTTTTGTCGATCCGGAGCATCCAGATAGCCAATCGATGGAACAAGTCGCAGCACAAGCCATCGAGATGGGCTGGGCCATTCGTCGCGTCGATGCTCGTCGCGAATCGCATGTTACCCAACGGTGGCGCATCCACACCGCTCCGACAACTGTGTTAACGCAGGGCGGTCGGGAAGTCGACCGCATTCTCGGACCGGTGAATTGGACGGATCTCTACCGGAGAATGATCCGTTTCTCAGCACCCGATTCGATCAAAAACTCACCTCTAGCCCCGAACGAAAGTAAGCCCAAAGTCGATGTCGACTCACTGGTTCCTATGCGGCGCTCGGTGCCTCCCCTAGCCCCCGAGCCTTTGCAATCGGACCCTGCGCGAGCCACAGTACGCATCATGGTGGACGAGCCTGATTCGCACGCAATCGGATCAGGAACAGTGATCCAGTGCGATGCCCAAGGCGCCGTAGTGCTCACTTGCGGACACCTTTTCCGGGATCGAACTCCCAAGTCGATTATCACCGTCGAGCGCTTTGAAAACGGAACGCCCGTAAAATATCGGGCCGAATTGATCGACTACCAAATCGAAGACGTCGATATCGGCCTTTTGCTGTTTCATCCAAACCAATACGTCCCCGTCGCCCAAGTGGCACAGCATGTTGAGAACCTTGCGCAAGGGGATCCGGTCTATAGCATGGGTTGCGACCACGGCCAGGCTCCTTCGAGACGCGATTCGCAAGTGACCAAGCTGAACCGATACCTCGGTTCGGCGAACATCGAAACGGCTGGCGCACCGGTTCAAGGACGCAGTGGTGGAGGGTTGTTCAACCGGCGCGGTGAACTGGTCGGTGTTTGCTTCGCAGCAGACACCCAACTCGATGAAGGACTCTATTGCGGAACTCCCGTCGTCCACGAACAACTCAAGAAACTCGGTTTGCTCAAGCTCCCGATGTCTCCTGCCGCTAATCCTGGAAATCCTGAAAGGCCTCTTGCGGTACAAGCCCCGACGACCATGACCGTGATTTTAACCGACTCCTCGGGCAGCACTCGCCAATTGACCATCGACCGCCCGAGCGAACAGCTCATCGATAAGATGCGACAGGAATCGCAAGGAAATCTTCAAGCCAACGCACAGAATCAAGTTCGCTGGAAACTAACCAGTGCGCCAAAGTCCCTTCGATGAAAACACCGTTACAGCACCAATCAAAAACCGTTGCAATCCGCCTTTTGTTCCAGCGCACCAGCTTGAGCCTCGCTATCGGAAGCTTGCTTGCTTTGGCCTTGCCAGGATGCGGCACCACCAAATCGGTGACGGCGACCGAGCAGTTGCTCATGTCCGACGCTGTCGATTCGACCATTTCAAAGATCGACTTCCGGCCATTGACCGGCTACAAAGTCTATCTCGACACCACCTTCATGGCTTCGGCGGGTAAGCCCATTCCGGGTGTTCCTATGCAGACCAACCTGGTAACATCGGACTACGTGATCAGCTCGATTCGTCAGCAACTGACCGCCGCTGGTTGCCAGATTGTCGATACCAAAGACGTCGCCGATATCATTTGCGAAGCTCGATGCGGAGCCCTGGGTACCGACGGCCACAATGTGACTTATGGTATTCCAGCGCTGAATATCTTCGGCGGTGCTTCTTCCTTGATGGCCGCCGCTCCCATGCTTCCGACAATCCCTGAGGTCTCTTTCGCCAAGAAAGAGGTCAAAAGCGCCGCTTCGAAAATCGCTGTGTTCGCCTACGACCGCGAAACCAGAGAACCTCTCTGGCAGTCGGGGATCGCCCAAGCTGGCAGCAATGCCAAGGATACCTGGTTTCTTGGGATCGGTCCGATCCAGCAAGGCTCGATCTATCGCGGCCCTAGATTCGCCGGACGTCGATTCAATGGTCAAAGATCTCTTAACGACGAAATCCCCAGGGGAGATTCGCCAAACGGAGTGGACCCCCGCTCGCAAATCACTTTCGCGCATCCCTGGTTCGATTCGGACCGTGCCAAAGCGACCGATCCGTCGGAGCCCTCAAAACCCTCAGAGGGCAAGGACCAGGGTTCTGGGCTTTTGGCAAAACAGCCCGACGAAGCCAAAGAACCTTACGGTGCCAAGAAAGGCGTCAAGGCTCGTTTGACCAGTGACGCCCGTTAGAATCGAGCCGAATTCGATGCGATTGATTTAAATCGCATCGTCGCGTCGTTCCCCTGTGAACTCGACTTCACCGACGTCATTGCCTAATGCATAGTCGATCGATCCTTTGATCTTATCGCCCAGTGGACTTCCCATGAAGTCCGCCTTAATCCGGGATCCTTGAAAGTCAGCTTCCACCGTGAATGTCAGTTCATTCTTTTCGATCTTCACGTCCTTGGCGTCGATCTTGACGTCATTTCCCAACGCGTAGTTGGCCTTGAGCTGATCCCCATCTTTGGTGATCGTCAAGATCGGTTCCATGACGTTTCCGTTCGCGTCGATACGAAGTTTCCATTTTCCGACGACGTCGTCGGCCTGCACGCTTCGCGTCGCGGTCCAATCGAGATCTCGACTCCCTGCATCGGTGGAAGCTTGAACGGTGCCATTGAGAGTGTCTTTTTTGACCGTTCCGTCGAATACCAATTTGACATCCATGCCTTGGTAGTTGATCTTGAACTCAAAACTGACCTTATCGCCGCTAACCCGTCCGTTCTCGATATCGATTTTGCGGCCTGAACTGCTTTGGTACTTGCCCTTGAGCGCCTTGTCCTTGGAGTCCTTGATGGTCTCCCCGACGGTCAGCCGTACTTGATCCTTGAACTGTTGGCCATCTAAATCGTATTCCCATCGCCATGTTCCCGAGGGATCGACGATGGCCTTGGCTGTGTCCTGGGCTTGTGCCATGGTGAAACACTGCGCGACGAAGAATGCAGAAATCAGGGCGAACGACAATCGAGACAATGAGCCTAGCGAGAGGGCCAAACGCATGACAAACTCCTATAAAACCAAGGTACAAAAGAATAGCCGTGTCCGGTGCATTCTAATGCCTTAGCGCGTTCTTTGTAGCTACTCAGGTAGCTACTCAGGCCAAATAGTCGATCGAACCGTCGGCTCGGTCTTCTGGGTTACCGACGGTGTCTTGGGCCGGGCTTTGAGCAGATTCCGGTTCGGAGGAATTCGGTTGGGATGCTCGCCGGGGCAATTTTCCATTGCCATACCGCTCTGAGCTGAGGCCAGTCGCTGCGGCTTGGTCTACGGTTCGATTCCTGCGAATCGGCTCCAAACGCAAGGAGTTTTGCGGCAAATCGATCGGTCGAGTCATCGGGGCGTGTGATTCCTGCACCTGCCTATGAAGGCTGGTTTAAGGGGCTTCAAGGAGCACTTGGTCGAGCGAATCCCGCAAAGGCATCGGGGGACGTATTTGAGGGTTGCTCGTCGTGCCACCGACTTCGATACGCATCCAATTGGCGTTTGGGTTTTGGGTGAAAGGTCGAACCAAAGCTCCGACAATGCCGCGTCGACCTACATTGGCGACCAATTCTAAATCCAATTCTCTTCGGAAATTCACAGATCCCCTTCCTTGCATCGAGATCAAATCGCCATCGAGTTGCAGGCTCTTGATCGGAATCCGATCTCCGTCGATTCCGAACTCAACATCCGCCGAATCGAATGCACCTTGGTCGGGGCGCACGGCCAAAAGATTCAATAAGCGAATCATCGCGGGAAGCTCATAGAGATTTGCACCTCGCAACCAAGCCTTGCCAGCCCCAGAAACCGCATTGAGGTTGTCCATCGATCCGTCGACATCGCACTCGATGAACAAGCGACCGTTGGCCGTCGTAACGGTCTCTCCAAGGTCGACGAGCATTCCGTGAACATCGGCGTCGACCAATCGGACGCGAAGATGCGCTCGGTCGCCGTTGAGCGGTTCGATCCCGCTGAGAAACAGAGTGCCGCTGAGGGTCCGAGCTCGCATGTCATTGTCACTTATATCCATGTTGGGAAATTCGATCGGCTGAACAGCCTTCGGACCGAACCAACTAACAGCACCTTGGTCTCGTCGCTCGACCAAGCTGTTTCGGACATTCGATTGGAAAGACGCCGATACGACCGGTGCTTGGGAATTCATCGGATTTGCAGGCGTGCTGCTCGATGCGATTCGCCGTCCCAAGGGATTTTTCGTATTCCAGTCGTTCGCATCGCGTCCCAAATAGAGGACGTTGTGGCTCAATGCAAAGGGACCTTCGACCCCCGTTACGGCGACTCCCCGAACCGACAATGCATCGAGAGCAAGTGAACCATAAGCGGTGGTTGAATGATTGCTGTTCTCGCCTGAGATCTGAATGGTCCCTCGCAAACCTTTCACGTGATCGATTCCGATCGACGCATCTTCCAAGTCCGCTCGAAGGTTCCAATCCCTAAGCAGCGAGGCGTGACCCTCCTCGGGAGAGGCCACATACGTCGATCCTGTGATACTAACCGGACCTCGAAAACCCCAGCGTGTCATGGGCTCGCGGAGGACTTGAGGCAAGCAACCGATGAGCACCTGATCGACCACTAAACGCGACGTGGGAAGCCAATTGAGCATTCCATCCCAAGAACCATCGCTATGGAGACGGATTTGACCGTTGGTCTCGACGCGGCTCGCATCATGGATTCCTGAAAGGGATCGAATGTCGATCCGTCCGGGACGGAAATCGACCACACAGTCGATCTCGTGCATCGCGTAAGGAAACGAGAGCGGATGGAGCGACATGCCTGTGATGCTCCGATCGCTATTTCGTGACTCTTGGATCGCCACCTTCAGATCCATCGGTGATCGCAAATTGGGACGCTGGATTTTGACCTCAACCCTGTCGATCGACCCACTCGGTTGCAATTGCACCCAAAGGTTCCTCGCACTCGTGGGTAACGCTTGCTTGAGCTCTTCGTCAAGAGACACTCCGAAAGCCTGGAACACCAGGTCCACCGATTCGAGACTCGTACTGCTGCAATTGGCAACCCCAGAGCCCTGGATGCGGGCCCCATCGTTGCGTCCAACAAAGTCTTTGAGCACCAACCGATCGTGGTCCAACGTCGCTTGTCCGTTGATCTCGGTGATCGGATAACGAAACCCATCGTAGCGGATCGAGCACTCCGAAAAGGTCAATTCAAGCGACCTAGAAACGATCTCAGGCCGATCGGCCGATCGGACAAACCTCGCTTTTTTGACCAATACCGTACCGGTCGGATGAAGCGAGTTAGCAAAGCGTTGGAAGCCGCTCTGAGGTTGACCTCGCGGTGTCAACGCTTGGAGCAACGGCTCGTCAATCGCGATCGGTCCATCG
This sequence comes from Planctomycetaceae bacterium, assembly GCA_021298315.1. Taxonomy (GTDB): domain Bacteria; phylum Planctomycetota; class Planctomycetia; order Pirellulales; family Pirellulaceae; genus JBKCUI01. The sequence continues at coordinate 9,405 of JAJTFC010000020.1, read as the reverse complement.
GCCGCGACACTCATGTCCATGAGCCACCGAGGCTGGGACTTCCAAAGGGTTAAAGACCCATGAAGCTTCTGGTTTCCAGCATAAGCGACCAAGTCCGGCGCGTGGACCACCCCCTTGTGATACTCGAAATCGCCAGCCAATCGCTGGATTGGATAAGGGAAAAAATCTGCATGGACCGATCCGTTGACAGCCCGTACGACCACATGCGGATCCCAGTCCTGACCGTTGTAGGCTATCGAAGCGCTCGCATCGACAATTCCTTGTACACCCAGCCGTTTCCAATGCTCTTGGATCCCCTGAGGAAGAGCATTGTAGAGCTGCTCATCGAGCGCCAAGTTGCGGACACCTACCTTCGCAGTCAAAGGTGCTTGCTCGCCTAGTCCATAAACATCGCATTCGAGCGACACCGAAGCACGACCCGACCGACCTACGGTATTCCTGAGTTGAAGCAGATTCCTTTTGATGTACAAATCGCCGGAGATCTGGTCCAAAGGGTAGGGCACCTCCGGATGAAGCAATCGCCCCTGTTGGATCTGGACGTGGCCATTGAAATCCGTCTGCTCGCGATCCTTGACCCAACGAAACTTGGTATCGAGGCGACCCGAGAACCCCTCGAGCTTTTCTATACGCTCTCGGATCACTCCCGGCAACTGATCGCTCAACTGCGAAGAGTAATCCAGCTTGGAGATCGTCCCCTGAACATCCCATTGAGAGGCGGCAAGGTTCCCCACTGCATGGAGCTCAAGCAAGGAGAAATAGCTACTCGATAAAGTAGCTCGCATCTCATGGCGCAAATGGTGCACCAAGGGGTCTTCTGTCGCAATAGCCTGCTCAATGAAACTGCCTTGAAGGTCGTGACAGATGATCTCTCGTCGCTGCTCACCCGTGGGATGCCCGATGCGCAAAAATCCAGAGCGGACTTGCACCGTAGGTATCTTGATCGACCCAGAAGGACCACGGAAAAGCTCTGATAAACTCCAACTTCCATCCGATTTAGGCCAAATGCTCAACTCCAGCCCATCGATGACGACTGTGTCGACTATCGCCTGACCTTGGACGATCCCTACCAAATCGATCGGCCCATTGCACTGCACCCTGGCGATCTTGATGACGTCCCGCATCCCCTGCTCGGTCGATTTGCATACGCTCAAGCCGTCGATGAGTATCGATTGGCCCGGAACCAAACGGGCGCGGTCTACACGGATGAAATGCCCAGGAAACTGCTTGCGCAACCGGTTCTGGATCTCCGAGGTTAACGTGTGATCAACCCTGTCGAAAACCACATAGTAGGCCATCAGAGCCGACGCGCAAAGCAAGAGGATCCAACTCAGGCGCCCGCCCGATTTGGATCTCGTTACGTCAGCTTTTCTTAAAGGCTCTGCTTCCGACGGCATCCGTTCCGTTTCCTGCTCGATCCGTACTCAAATCGGCCCTAGGGATTGACTCCCCGGGGCCTCTAACCATGAATCTAGTCCAAACGGCACTCAGGCCGATTCCCGCCAAACCACACAGTATCAATACACCCGGTTGCCTGTACCGTACCGATCCGACAAAAACCATGTGAAGCAATGCTAAGTAAACGCACGGAGCGATGAACCAACACGCTTCGGTCCATCGCCTGCTGTCTGCACGCAAGCTCCACAAACCCACCGCACTCATGATCAAAATGAACAAGTAACTGCCAGCCTCCCAAAGCACAACCATGGGATTCGACAATTCACGCGCAGTGGGAAACGGCGACCAAGTCTTTTGTAACTTTATCAATCCTAGACGAAGAGCGTCAGATGGATTTTCACGTGCCCAGCCCCAAGCCTCCCGATGCAACCGCCGGTCAATTCGCCACTCCAGCGTCGACTCGACCTCGGAGGATGAGTTTGCTAGCAATGCCTCTTCTCTCAGGATTCGTTGCATGGCTTCGATCGAAAACGCCATGTTTTCATCGCTCGAGCCACTTGCCCCTGGGTGCCAACCATCGTACAAGCTTGCTCCCACCTGGAGCGTCGAAGGTACAAACTTGCCCGTAATCGCGTAGTTTCGTACCCACCAAGGGGCCATCACACAGCACAGGATTCCGAAAAAAAACATTCCCTGCAACAACCAGTTTCTCCAAAAATACAACCCGCGGCTTTTGCTAGCAAACGCAACGAGCGGCAAAGCCAACCCTGGCCAGAGCCCCCAACTTGGCCTTGCTAAACACGCCAACCCCAATGCAATAGCCGAATAGGCCGTCGCAAGCCATCGCTGGGATGTCCAGAAGTACGCATCTTGATCGGGATTCCGCTGTGTCGATCTCCAAAGCATCCAGCATGAGAGGACCATAAGTGGTGTAGCTACCGCCTCGCTCAACACAAAGATGCTCATACCCACCGCACCGCAGTAGGTCGCTGCCAAAAGTCCAGCGAAAACACCGGATGAGGTCCCTGCGATGCTCCTTGTCCATCGCATCATGATCCAGACGGTGAACCCTCCGAGGAGACACCCTGCGATTCTCGCACCGAACACAAAGGGAACTTGCGCGGGCTGCTCGGAAAACCAACGTTCGCTCCAAGCGAACGGAACGAGAAATAGGGGGTATGCCGGGGATCGAAATATTCTGGACTGATCGCTACCGTATTGGTATCGACCCTCAAGGGCTATATTCGAGGCGATGGTCCAATACGAATGGCTGTCTCCGAACTTCAAAGTCGTGTCGTTCAAACTGCACTGCGATTGCCATACCCATGCCGCAACGATCCTCAGTGCGATTGCAATAACAACGATCGCTGCAGTCGATCTCCGAACGAATGTCATGTCGATCTTATCGACACTCACGGTTTCCGGGTCCTGGCTGTAAGTTCCATATCTGATGTTAATCGAATCGCTGTGAGGATTGGCTCATAGGCGTTGAGCGACGGCATCGTCGACTCGGTTATTTTAATTCGATCGATGGGAACCGTATCGGTCTCAAGGAATGAATCGATCGGAATCCAACGGATCGAATCGTGGTATTCCACCCAAAGATGAAGATGATAGGTCGGTCGGATAGTCGAGGGCTCTGCCCGGAATCCGATCGCTACGCGCGCCGGGATCGACAAACCACGCAGGGCACCTGACAGCAAGATCGCTTGGTCCATCGCATCCCCTTTGCGATTCCTCAAGGTGCTCGTCGCCGTTTGGAGGGTGCGGTCGAGTTCGGTACGACCGATGTTCTTCGATATCCAAGCTCGCGTCTTTGCTGCAAGGACTTGCCTCTGCTGGCTCAGAGCATTCGAAACTGTGTTCGCCGAGGAATCCGGAGTCGCAATCTGCGAAGAAAGCCACCGCTGGATTGTAGGCTCCTTCCAATCGATCACTCCCGTCGAGGCCAATGCGTCTTGCCCGGGCAAGTCGGCAGTGTCTGGAACCCCATCCTCGGACACCAAACGGACCTGGATATCCCATGTCTTTTCGTTCACTCTCTCGACGGTTTGGTTGGTTTTGCTGCTGATCGATCCGTCGGATCGCAGGAATTCCGATGCGATACGGAACCCACCCTGCTGCGCATCGGGAAGCTTCGCAAAGGACCCCAAAAGCGGAAGGTCCTTGAAGGTGGATGCATCGAATTCCTCCTTGGAGATCACATACCGAGCTGTGACCGGATCGCAGTCAAAGGACAAGCGGTCCATGCCAGCGGTGTACGACTTGCGGACAATCCCGGTACGATCCGTCCATAGCAAGGAACTCGTTGTACGGCCCTGGGTAGTCGAACGATTCTCAATCTCAAGTCGGTCGGCGAACTGACCCTCGAAGTCTACGGTCTGGCCCTCGGAAAGTCCCTCGAGTGAACTTTCTGTCACGGCCATTTGAAAGGGATCGAGATACCTCACTACACGAACTTCCTTAATCTGCATCGGCGACTTGCGCAGCGATTGCTCGATGGCAAATGGGCCACGATAACTCGGGTCCCACGGAACGCTGTTGCTCGAAACAACTCGATCTTCTGTACTTTGAATATTCAACGCGCCGTCTTGGACGCTACCAGCGAATTTTCGCTTGACAACGCCTGTGTCGATATTTCCCTCGATACCTAACAGCTCACCATCGAGCTTCTCAAGGGTCCTCAGGAAAACTGTCTGATCGATCGGATCGGAACTCTTGCGGCTTATCCGGATACGGCTTTCGGCCTCCAAGCACACCAGCGTAGCGGACTTCGTGTCCTTAAGATCTACAAATTGCTCGACTCGCTTCGGGGTCGCTATCTCGATGCTTCGTCGTGTGTAACCGACAGGACGATTCCCTAAATAGATGATCTCCCACTGCAGCATAGGCAAATTCCCCGTATCGATCCAAGCCCCTGCCAAGTTCGATTGCTGTCGGTTCTCAGAGGCCAAGGCCGTATCGGTCTGTGGGCTACTTACGTCTCCCGATGGGTTCGTTGCCGAACTTTCAGACCGATCGGATTTCTCGGCTTGGGGCTTGGTCGTGACACTCGCCTCGGGGATCACTCGGGGCGTTACCTCACGCTGCACTGCGACCGTGGGGAGCCCGATATCACGGACAAGTTTCTCGCGGGTTGCGGATGCTCGAGCCGCCTTGCCCTCGGAGCGATCTAGGCTCGAATCGCAACCGGAAATGGGAAGAAAGCAGATGGCAAGGACAGATGTGCCCAGCATACGCAAACCCAGAATACACAAACCCAGAACCACGGATCCGGGTGGGTGAGAACGGTTATCGGTCATCGTCATGGGCTTTCGAGCGCTTTGGGAAATCGCGTTGAATTCGAACCACTGATCCTTATCGAGATCCGTCGGTTTGAGACTCCAACCATTGGGATTGTACTCTTGGATCTAAAATTCGTGCTGTTCGGGTCGTAGCGATCGTAGCGAACAGAAAAGATCGAGAATTTACGGACTTTGTGTGCTTTGCGGACGAGCCTGACCTATTTTTGGATATTCCGGGCGAGTTCGATTCAAGTTTCGACGACCCGAATGACCATTCCATCACCCAATCGTTAAATCATTATGGGCTTCCCAGGCTTTCGTTCCGGTCAGAGCAAACGCAATTTCAGCGAGTCTCGATCGACCCCCACTTCGAGTTTTGCTTCCCTGTCGCCTGACGAACTCGAGGCGCACATGGAACGTGCACGCTATGGCACCTTCGAACTGACCGATGCGATTCGTCCATCGTACAATATGCAAATTGTCCCGCGCCAGGGATTTCGACACGATGAGTACAACGATCCAGACTCCAAAACCCGAGTTCCGGTGATCCTCGCCTCAGCATCGCGTGAGCGACTTTTCGATCTGTTTGTCGACCTCGTCGGCTGCCTTGGCGATGTCGTCAACGTAGTTCTTGAGACGAGCCATCATGGCGATACCGGTGAGCACCAGGATTTCATTCGAGAGCATATCGATGTACCGGTTCTCTCGAGTCTGTTGTACGAATTCGAAGACATCCTTTTAAACGATGGATGTACGGGAATCGCCGTGGTCAACCCACAGCGGAAGCAAGAAATCCAGTTCGATGAACATAAGCTACTGATATGTTACGGCTCGCCACAAGAACTCTACGAAAGGGTTCTTATCAAGTACGATGTGTACCCGGATGGAAATCTAAGGTTCATCACCGAAGCCGAGCATGTCCACAGCAGCACGGATCGATACATCGATCAGTTCGATTCCTTCCAATACCGATTGGGGATCGACGGGTGTTTCCAAGACGATACCCATTTCGAAACCTAAACGAACCGTGCCGGATTACTCTTGATCGAAGAAAATCGAATCGACATTTCCGCGCAAGATCTGTGTCCCTAAATCGATAGCAAACGACTCGGAACGGCCATGCTGCTCGACGATCGTTTCAGCAAGTATTTGCGCTAGGATGCGCTTGTACATGCGATATTTCGGAAGGATGAATTCGAGTTTATAAGCGTCGCTGTAGTAACCGATGATCTTGTTCCTGGGAATGGCATCGATTCGGGCTTGCAAGTCGTGGCGAATGAACGTTGGTGTGTTGCTGTACCACCAATGCCCGTTTGCAATCACATTGGGAAAAATCCAAGCGTAGTCGACAAGCTCTTGATTGCTGACCGAAGCGAGTACCGAGATCGGAAACTTCACCCTCGGAAATGCGTTGAACAACGCGCTGTACTGGATCATCGACCATCGCGAATCATACAAATCCTGCCCTTGGTAGACTCCTCCAGGATATACCTTGCGATTGACTCCAATCATCAGATCGAATGGCAATTTCATGTCATCACAAAACTCGGCCAATCGCCAGAAAACCCAATAGGCGACCGTCTCTCGATCGGCTTGCGATGGATCTTGGTTCGAAACTAGACGTTTCAAGGCGACTTGGGCCGATTCATCATCGACGGCCATGGCTCTCGGTGCAAACCACGGTGGAAGCGAGATCGCACAAGCTCGAACTTGGTTCTGCTTGAAATGGGTAAACAACGAACCGATCGCGCCTCGCAGGTCCTTCAGTGTTCCGACGGAAACGCCCGTCGCTCTGGACAACCGCTCTCGGGTTGTTGCCTGGGCTAAGTTAAAAACCAAGTCGTCGGTACGAAGGCAAGGTACATAGCGGTGGGTGTCGAAGTCATCGAGTGGGTCGTCGAAATCATTGGTCAGAAAGATCCGCTCAACATGGCTCTTGCGCAGCACCTGCTCTTCCCAATCGGGTTGCCCCATCTTTTTAAGGGAAAGATCGTAAAGGTCTCTCCAGTTACCCCGATCGATACAATCTCCCTCGAAACCGAAGAGCTCTCTGGATAGCTCGACGAACCAAGACCATTGAACCGAGTGATCGATATGGTGCAAATGGTCGAACAAACGTGCTACCTTCTCCTCGGAAGAAATCCCCGGCTCCTCAATCCTCTCGCGGGGCATCCCGGCGCTGTGGGCCAATTCGGTATAGTAGTGATATCCAAGCAAATCGGAGATATTCGTCGAGGCGGGCGAACGCGGATCGATATGCGAATGCGGGTCGACCAATGGGACCCTGTCGAGGGCTTCGAATAAGGTATGTGTCAAAGTCATCGGGAAACTCGTTTATAGCAAGCAAAAGGGCAGGGGGGAGAGAACTGGCTCCTCGTCGTGTTCGTGCTCAGTCCGCCGCGGCGGACGGTGCTCGCGCTCGAAATCGATTGAACGATTGTACTCGCTCTTAGGCCGAAGGCCTACCTCAGTGAAAGTAGTGGATCTCCCGTAGAGATCCGGCTGTTCGGCTTTTATCGCTACACATAGCCGCTAATACAAAGCAGACAGACGGGTTGGACAGATTGGCCTTCATCACGCTAAGGAATACTGCCGGAGGTTCGGGACAAATTTGTGCGGTTTGCGAGGATGGTATGCGAACGTCGTACCTACCAAGTCTCTTAGAGCTTCATTTAACCGCAAATCTTCGGGAGAGCCTTTCCAATAGGATCCCCCCGGACCCTTTTTCGTCGGTTATAATCTGGTCCGATGTTCTTATCCAACTTGTGAGGTAATGATGAAAGCCCTGATCATTGCGAACCGTTTCCTGACCGCGTTCGTTTCCGTGTCCCTCCTGTTGATTCTTGGGACGGTAAATCCTTCATGCTCCCTACTAGCGGCAACCGAGCCTGAAAATGCCGCTTGGTTCGTTGGAGCCTCCAAGGTGGATATCACGCCCGATGAGCCGGTGCGCCTGAGCGGATATGCAAGTCGGTTGGTCCCGAGCCAAGGAATCGAGGATCGTTTGTCCGCCAGAGCCTTGGTCCTCGCTCCGGGTTCTTCGACCCATGATGCACTGGTAATCGTGTCGATCGACGCGATCGGCATCTCGGCGGTGATGACCGAGCGGGTGCTCGAACGGGTTCTACCAACGCTGAAGATTCCGCGTTCGCGTATCGTCTTTTGCACCACCCACTCCCATACCGCTCCGCACTTGGACGGATTGATCCCAAACCTTTTCGGGGTACCGATGTCGCAAGAGGAAAATGCGGCGATGCTACGCACGACCCAAAAGACAATCGAGGGGATATCCAAGGCGGTTCTCGATGCAGCCGCAAACCTCAAGCCCGGTACGGTCGAATATGGGCTCGGGAGGGCTGAGTTTGCCATCAACCGCAGAATGCTCAAGGACAAGCAGTGGGTAGGAATTGGATCGGTCGATGAGGGGCCGGTCGATCGCAACGTGCGCATCCTGCGTGTGCGGGACCTTACAGGAAAACTCCTCGCCGTCTCGTACCAATACGCATGCCACAGCACATCGATCTCCCCGGATGCCAACAAGATCAGTGGCGATTGGGGTGGGATTTCAGCATCCATTCTCGAAGAGAAGAACCCCGGATGCATCGCCTTGCCGATCATCGGATGCGGTGCCGATGCGAATCCAAGCCCGCGGGGCACGATCGCACTGTCTCGACAGCACGGAGCCGAAATGGCTACGTCGGTTCAAGAGGTACTAGGTCATGAACTCAAGGCATTGCCTAAGCCCACCAATGCGGCTTTCGTTCTGGTCGCTTTGGCGAGCCAACGCCCCAACAAAGCGACTCTCGAGGGGATGCAAAAAAGTGGATCCGCTCACGAACGGAATTTTGCCAACCAATGGCTCGAACTCCTATCGCGAAAAGATCGGATCCCAGAGACTTATCCGGCTCCCGTGCACCTATGGAGCTTCGGCAAGGATCTAGCTTGGGTCTTTATGGGGGGAGAGGTCGTTGTCGACTATCAGATCCGCCTCGAAAAAGAGCTGAGTCAATTCGCCAATGTTTGGGTCGCTGGCTATGTCGATGATGTCTTCGCGTATGTCGCTAGCGAACGGGTGCGCGACGAAGGTGGCTACGAAGTCGATGGCTCGATGCTCTATTACGGTCAACCAGGACGCTGGGAGTCGGGAACCGAGGAGAAAATCGTCGACCGTGTCTTGCAGTTGACCCAACAGCAACAGGCCGCAGACCAACCCAGAAGCCCCGAGCAATCTCTGGCAACGATGGAAGTTCCCGAAGGTTACACCCTCGAACTCGTTGCAAGCGAGCCGCTTGTGACCGATCCGGTCGGGATCGCTTGGGGGAAAGACGGTAAGGTTTGGGTGGTCCAAATGGGAGACTATCCATTGGGCGGTCCGAAAACTGGTTGTGTCAAGTCCTTGGTCGACACCGACGGTGATGGTGTAATGGATCAAAGCACCATGTTTCTCGATGGCCTGAACTACCCCGCAGGGATCTACGCTTGGCGCGACGGGGTGATCATCGCTTGCGCGCCGGACATCTTCTTTGCCAGAGATACCGATGGGGATGGCAAGTGCGATGAAAAGGTGGTGCTGGTTACGGGATTTCCCGAGGGAAATCCACAGCACCGAGTCCATGGATTCACCTACGGAATGGACCATCGGTTGCATTTTGGACCCGGGGGAGGTGCCAATGTTGTGACCGTCACAGGCAACGGCTTGGTCTCTCAACAGCCCCCGAAACAAATG